>CAIVJV010000113.1 GCA_903906325.1 uncultured Gemmatimonadota bacterium | reverse complement strand
GGGACCACCGCGTTGACGTATCGGCTCGAGTCCCGCCGTCTCAGCGCCCCCGATCCCTTCGCCCAGGCGGGGATCGAGCTGGCGCTCGGCCCGGCGGCCGATGCGCCGTTGACCGCGTGGGAGACGATGTTCATCCCCATGCGCCTCCGGGACCAGCTGCGTCAGGTGACGGTGGCGACCGCGGCGGGGCCCGTGCCGCTCGTCGCCGCCGAGACGGTGCACTACGTGGCGCGGCGTCCGGTGGAACGCGCGGAACCTGGGGGGCTCGTCTTGGGTCCGTTCGGGCCGATGCTCGCCATGTGGGGATTGTTGCTCGTGCCGCTCACCCCCGCGATGCGTCGGCGCTCGCGCGTCCCCGCGGCCGTGCTCTCGGGGGTCTGGTTCGGGGGCACGGGGATGATCGGGATCCTCCTGCTCGGGATGTGGCTGGGCTCGGCGCACCTGTTCTGGTATCGCAACCTCACGCTCCTGCTGGCCTCGCCGCTCTCGGTCGTCGTCGCGATCCCGGCGGCCCGAGCGATCCTCGCGGGCCAGGCGCCGCGGTGGGTCCGTGGGCTCCTCATCCTCCTCGCGGCCCAATCGGTCCT
Source organism: uncultured Gemmatimonadota bacterium (assembly GCA_903906325.1). Taxonomy (GTDB): domain Bacteria; phylum Gemmatimonadota; class Gemmatimonadetes; order Gemmatimonadales; family Gemmatimonadaceae; genus Pseudogemmatithrix. Next base: position 1,318 of record CAIVJV010000113.1, on the reverse strand, counting down.
CGCGCTGGGACTCTGGCCGTTCGTCGCACAGCAGCTCGGGGGCCCATTGATCCTCTTGCTCGGGGCGAACATCGCCTTCGTGCTGGCGGCCTTCCGGCATACCGCCGACCCCGAGGCGCGGTGACCGTCGCGGCGGGCGTCGATGTCGGGGGGACCTTCACCGATGGCGTGGTGATCGATCCCACCGGACGGATCGTCACGGGGAAGGTGCTCTCGACGCCGCAGGACCAGGGGATCGGGGTCGTCGCGGCGTTGGAGGCGCTCGCGACGCGCCCGGTGGAGCGCCTGGTGCACGGGACCACGGTCGTCACCAACCTCCTCCTCGAGCGGACGGGCGCGCGCGTGGTGCTCTGCGCCACGGCCGGGGCCACCGACCTCCTCGAGCTCCGCCGCCAGGACCGCGCCGCGCTGTACGACCTCACCGCGCACCATCCCGCGCCGCTCGTCGCGCCCGAGGCGGTCGTCGCGGTGGAGGAACGTCGGGTGCCCGGTGGCGTCGCACGTCCGCTCACCGAGGCGACGATCGCGGTCGTGGTGCGGGAGGTGCTCGCCCGCGACCCGGAGATCGTCGTGATCGCACTGCTGCATGCCTACGAGGACGACGCGCACGAGCGGCGACTCGCCGACGCGCTGCGCGCGGCACGTCCGGGGCTCGAGGTGGTGACGGCGGCGGCCGTGCTCCCGGAGATCCGCGAGTATGAGCGCACGGCGACGGCGGTGGCCGAGGGGTATGCGCGCCCGCGGGTGGCGCGGTACCTCGAAGGGCTCGGGGCGCGTCTCCGCGCCGCGGGGTATCCCATGCCGGCCGTGATGACGAGTGCGGGCGGGATGCGATCGGCGGCCGATGCGGCGCGGCATGCCGCGACGCTCGCCCTCTCGGGGCCCGCCGGGGGGATCGTCGGCGCGGCCGCCGTGCTGCGCACCCTCGGGCTGCGTGAGGCCCTCACGATCGACATCGGCGGGACGAGCGCCGATGCGGGCCTGATCCTCGATGGGGAGCCGCTGGTCGAGACCGGCGGCGGTGTCGCCGGGGTCCCGATCGCGCTCCCGCGCGTGCTGGTGGAGACGGTGTCGGCGGGCGGAGGGAGCATCGGGTGGATCGATGATGGCGGCGCGTTGCGGGTCGGCCCACGCAGTGCGGGGGCGGTGCCCGGGCCCGCCGCCTTCGGGCGCGGCGGCGTCGAACCCACCGTCACCGATGCCCAGGTGGTGCTCGGGCGCATCGGCCACGCGGGATTCGGCGCGGCGATCGCACTGGATCGGGAGGCGGCGACATCCGCCGTCGCGCGGCTCGCGGCGCGGCTGGGCTCGACGGTGG
>CAIVJV010000112.1 GCA_903906325.1 uncultured Gemmatimonadota bacterium | reverse complement strand
GGGAGTCCCCCACCCCAGGCCCAGCGCGCAGAGCGGGCTCAGGGCTTCCGATACTCCGCGGTGATCACCGACTTCAAGCCCCCGCGCACATTGAAGTCCCCGACGATCCGCATCATCCGGGGCTTCGCGACCGCCACGAGATCGTCCAGGATCCGGTTCACCACCCGCTCATAGAAGATCCCATCGTTCCGGAAGCTCCAGAGATAGAGCTTGAGACTCTTGAGCTCGAGGCAGACGGCGTCGGGCACATACGTCATGTTGATCGTGGCGAAGTCGGGCGCCCCCCCCTTCAGCAACGCGAGCTCGGCGGCGTCGGTCTCGATCCCCCCCAACGGACAGAGCGAGGTGAACTCCGGCGTGGTCATGAAGATCTCATAATCCCGATCGGCGTACGGATTGGGAAAGGTCTCGAGCAGTTCAGGCTGCGGCATAGGCGTTCTCTTCTATAAGAAAGGAAACCAACACGAACATCAGCGGTCGCGCAGACGGCGCGAGTGCTCGTCAAGCAACTGGCGCTCCTCTGGGGTGAGCTGCCCGATCCCCTGCGCGGAGATCTTGTCGAGGATCTGATCGATCGTCGGCGCCGGCGCCACATTGGTCGCCATCGCACGCGCACGCGGCGGCACCGCGGGCTCAGGCGCGGGAGCGGCAGGCGCCGCGGCACGAGCCGCGCGCGCCACAGAGGGCGGCAGGATCCGCACCGCGGTCATCCCGACGAGCCACCCACCGATCAGATGCGCGAGGAAGCTGGGACCCGACTCGAGCCCGGTGAGCAACACCATCGTCCCCACCACGACGGCGAGCCACCGCGCCCGCACGACGATCCCACCGAGCAGCAACTGCGGCTCCTCCCCCCACCGTACCGCGGTGGCGACGAGCATCGCGAACGCCGCCGCCGAGGCACCGAAGAACGGGGTGGCACCCCCGACGAAGAGATGCGCAGCCCACGCCGCGCCGGTGGAGGCGAGCACGAGGCCGAGATGCCGCGAGCTCCCCCAGAGGCGCTCGAGCCGCCACCCATAGAGCACCAGCACATAGAGATTCAATAGGAGGAGCGAGAGGGAATCGTGCACCACGAGCGCGGTGATCGGCGTCCACCACCGCCCCGCATCGAGGTCCCCCCGAGTGAAACCGAGCGCCCCCTGCACATCGGCGGGCTGCACCACGGTCCACTGGAGATACTGCACGAGCGCGAGCACCCCGACGAGCCAAGGGAGGACCCGCAGGCGCGAGCGCGACCGCGCAGGGCGCTCCTCACGCCGATCGCTCACCCGCTCACGCACGCCGTCGCTCACGCACGCCCTCCGGCGCGCCGCGCCACGGCATCCAACGCGATCCGCTCGCAGAGCTCAGGGAAGCCGATCCCCATCGCCTGCGCCGCCTGCGGGACGAGACTCGTCCCCGTCATCCCGGGGAGCGTGTTCGCCTCGAGGCAGAACAACCCCTCGGTGGGATGCCAGCGGAAATCGATCCGCGCACACCCGGCGAGCTTGAGCGCCGCGTACACACGCCGCGTGTACTCCTGTACCTCGTCCCGCACCCCCTCAGGGATCGGCGCGGGAAAGAGCTCCTCCGCCATCCCCGGGGTGTACTTGCACTCGTAATCGTAGAGCTCGTGCTTGGGGATGATCTCCCCCACCGGCATCACGACGTCACCCAAGATCCCGACGGTCAACTCACGCCCGGGCACGAAGGTCTCGAGCATCACCTCGTCATCATGGTCGAACGCGGTGCGGATCGCAGCCGGGAGATCCCCCGCCACCTTGACCACGGTGAGCCCGACCGTGGACCCCTGCTTCGAGGGCTTCACCACCACGGGCAACCCGAGCGCCGCCACCGTCGACTCGACGAACGCGGGCGTCGCGAAATCCACGCCGTCCCCGCGCCGAAGCATCCGCCACTCCGCCGTGGGCACTCCCGCCGACCGGAAGACGATCTTCGAGAGATCCTTGTCCATCGCGAGCGCACTCGCGAGATGCCCACTCCCGGTATAGCAGACCCCAGCGAGATCGAAGAGGGCCTGGATCGTCCCGTCCTCCCCCGCCCCCCCATGCCACGCCATCCAGACCACCTCTGCGGCGCGCGCCGCGGCGAGCACGGCGAGCGGGTCATCACCAGGGTCCGCCGTGGTCACCTCATGGCCACGCGCACGCAACGCCTCGGTGACGCGTGCACCGCTCGCGAGCGAGACCTCCCGTTCCGACGAACTGCCGCCGAGCAAGACGAGGATCTTCATACCACTCAACGCGCCATCAGGAACTGGAGGAGATCGGAGCGGGTGAGGATCCCCTGGATCGTCGACCCCTCGCGTACGAGCACGGCGGAGTTGTTGCGACCCAAGAGCTTCACCGCGGCATCGGCGGGCATTCCTGCATCGACGATCGGGAAGGGGGCATCCATCACATCGGCCACGCTCCGCTCGAGCACCTTGGTGTCCTCGAGCCCCCGCACGCTGAGCACGCTCTCCGCCACGGAGCCCACACAGTTGGCGCCATCCATCACCGGGAGCTGTGAGACATCGTGCAGACTCATGAGGCCGAGCGCTTGGCGCACGGAGGCGCCGGGGGCGGTGCTGACGAGCGTCGGCTGCGTCCCGGTCTTGGCGCCGAGGAGCTGTCCGAGCGTGACCTTCTCCGGATCGAGCAGCTGGTTCTCGCGGAGCCACTCATCGTTGAAGACCTTCGAGAGGTAGCGCTCCCCGGTGTCACAGAGCACGGTGACGACGCAGGCATCGGGATCGTTGATGCGGCGCGCCACGGAGAGCGCGGCATGCGCGATGAGTCCGGCGGAGCCCCCGACGAAGAGTCCCTCCTCGCGCGTGAGCCGCCGCGCCATCGTGAAGGCATCACGATCGGAGACGGTGATGTAGTCGTCGATCACTCGGAGGTCGAGCGCTCCAGGGATCTTGTCCTGTCCGATCCCCTCCACCTTGTAGGGCGCACTCGCCGGCGTGTTCGCCCCATTCGAGCGCCAGACCTCGGCTAAGATCGACCCCACCGGATCGGCGCCGACGATCTGCACCGTAGGGTTCTGTTCCTTGAGGTAGCGCCCGGTGCCGGTGATGGTGCCGCCAGTGCCAGCGCCCGCGACGAAGTGGGTGATCTTCCCCTCGGTTTGCGCCCAGAGCTCGGGTCCGGTGCTCTCGTAGTGCGCCTGCGGATTGGTCTGATTGTAGAACTGGTTGGCGAGCACCGCGTTCGGCGTCTCCTTCGCGATCCGCTTCGCCATCGAGGTGTAGCTGTCAGGATGCTCCGGTGGCACCGCGGTCGGTGTGATGATCACCTCGGCGCCGAACGCCTTGAGGAGACGCACCTTCTCCTGCGACATCTTGTCGGGCATGGTGAAGATGCAGCGGTATCCCTTGAGCGCGGCGGCGATCGCGAGGCCGACACCGGTGTTCCCGCTGGTCCCTTCGACGATCGTCCCACCGGGCTTGAGCTCACCCGACCGCTCGAAGGCCTCGATCATCGGGAGCCCGATCCGGTCCTTCACGCTCCCACCGGGATTGAAGAACTCCGCCTTCCCATAGACCGGGGTGCGGATCCCCTGCGTCACCCGGGTGAGACGGATGAGTGGGGTCCACGCGATCGTCTCGAGGACGTTGGCGTAGGGGTGCTGATGACGGGGGTGATCGGTCATGACGAGAACCCGTGTGGGGGATACTGCGAATCTACCGTGGCCGGGCCGCGGGACCGACCTCGGTCGCGTCATCCCCCCGCGCGGCGGCGGCGAGTTCGGCGATGAGGGCGAGGGCCTGGAGCGGGGTCAGCGCATTGATATCGATGGCCGCGAGCCGCTCGACCACAGGGTTCGGCGCATCGGGAACGGGTG
>CAIVJV010000111.1 GCA_903906325.1 uncultured Gemmatimonadota bacterium | reverse complement strand
CGGGCCGTGATCCTCGACCTCCGCGGGAATCCCGGGGGGCTCCTCCTCCAGGGGGTCCGCGTCGCCGATCTCTTTCTGGGGCCCACGCAGCGGATCGTCCAGATCACCGGGCGGTCACCAGGGGTCAACGCCGTCTACGTGGATTCCACCGCGCCCCGGTGGCCCGATCTCCCGATGGCGGTGCTGGTCAATCCGCTCACGGCGAGCGCCGCGGAGATCGTCGCCGGCGCGCTGCAGGATCACGACCGCGCCCTCGTGCTCGGGCTCCCGACCTATGGGAAGGGGAGTGCGCAGGCGATCTACGAGCTCGAGGATGGCGCCGCGCTCTCGCTCACCAATGCGCGATGGTTCACCCCGCTGGGACGCAGCATCGAATACGCGGCGGAGGATGAGGACCGGCGCACCGAGGTCGATACCGTGCGCCCGCGATTCCGGACCGAGGCGGGGCGGCAGATCCTCGGGGGCGGGGGGATCGTCCCGGACATCTTGGTCGGTGATACGGCGGCGCTCGGGGCCGAGCGTCGGTTCTTCGCCGCGATCGGGAGTCAGGGTGCGGCGTGGCGCACCGTGGTGCGTGCGGTCGCGACCCAGCTGGTGCGTGAGGGGGCGGCGCGGGATTCCCTCGTGCGCGGCACGCCCGCGTGGCGCGACCGACTCCTCGCGGCGGGTCGCCGCGCGGGGCTCGCGATCCCCGCCGACCTCCTGGACGAGGCCGGGCCGGTGATCGATCGGACCATCGCCGCCGAGGTGATCCGCACCGCCTTCGGTGCGCCCTACGGCATCCGCTGGGCGGTGCGCGGCGATCCGGTGGTGCAGCGGGCGGCGACGGTGTTGCGGCGATCACGCGCGATCGCCGACGTCTTCGTCACCGAGTGAGTCAGCGCGGGACCATCCCGCCCATCAGCGCGGCCTGATCCACCACACGCACGCCCGGCGGCGGCGTGAAGACGAAAGCATCGGCGGGGAGACGTCCTCCGCGCCGGATTCGTGCGAGCGTGAGGCGCCGGAGAAGTCCGCTCGGCTCCTGGAACTCCGCGATGGCGATCTCCGCCGTGCGCGGCTCGAGCCAGAGCGTGGCCCGCATGAAGGGGGCGCTGCCCCGCGGGACCAGGGCGACCCGTGCGAGCCGCCGTCCTTCGATGGTGGTGTCACCGAGTCCGGTGATCGCGTAGCGCGTGGCCGGATCCCGGAGCAGGGTACCGATGAGGTCGAGACCCGCGCCGGCCACGGTCGGGAGCTTCAGGACCTGCCCTGGCATCGTGCTCGGGAGGAAGAGCCAGATCGCGCGGCCATCGGCGACGATGCGATCCTCCGCCGGTTCGGTGAAGCGGAAGGCGAAGCGGGTCGGGCCCTGCTGGAGGAACTCGCCGCGCGAGAGGAGCGTCGTGCCGGCGCGCGGATTGCTGAGGACCTGCGTCAGGTCGGCGCGGAGGGTCTCTGTCCGGCGCGCCCTCGCCGCGGCGCGGTCCACGAGGACGCGGGCGAGCGAATCGCGCGCGGGGAGGGCGGGCGCCGGCCCTGGCTGCGCGAGTGCCGTGGTGGTGATCGTCGCCGCCCCGCCGAGCAGGGCCCACGCGACGCGGCCGATCACGCGGCGCGGGTGCGGAGCGTCGCGAGGTCGCGACCGAGCGCCGCCGCGACCGCCCGGAGCTGTCGCATCGTCTCCTCGAACTGCGCCGGTGTCTGCGATTGCGCGCCGTCGGACATCGCGCGATCGGGCTCCGGGTGCACCTCGATGATCACCCCGTCCGCGCCGGCGGCCAGCGCCGCGCGCGCCATGGGGAGCACCAGGTCCCGGCGCCCGGTGCCGTGGCTCGGGTCGGCGATGATCGGCAGGTGGGAGACCTGATGCACCACGGGGATCGCCGTCAGGTCGAAGAGGTGCCGCACGGTGGCGTCGAAGCTGCGCAGGCCACGCTCGCAGAGGATCACCTGCGGATTCCCCTCCGCGAGGATGTATTCGGCGGAGAGGAGGAGGTCGGCGATGGTGGCGGCGGCCCCGCGCTTGAGGAGGATCGGCTTGCCGAGCCGGCCGACGGCCTTGAGGAGCGCGTAGTTCTGCATGTTGCGCGCCCCGATCTGGATGCAGTCGGCGACCTCGGCCACCCGTTTGGCCCCGTCCTCGTCCATCGCCTCGGTGACGATGGCGAGTCCGGTCTCGCGCTTGGCGAGCGCGAGGAGCCGCAGCCCCTCGACGCCGAGGCCTTGGAACGCGTACGGCGAGGAGCGTGGCTTGAAGGCCCCGCCGCGGAGGGCGACGGCGCCGGCCGCGCGCACGGCGTGGGCGGCCGCGATGCTCTGCGCCTCGGATTCCACGGAGCAGGGACCGGCGATCACCGGGACGGGGCCATCCCCCCCGACGTGGACGCCTGGGGCCAGGGTGACCACCGTCGGCTCCGGATGGGCGGCGCGGGCCGCCTTCCGATACGGCTGCTCCACCTGCATCACCTCGGCGACGCCTGCGAGCCCCTTGAGCGCCGCGCTCACCGCGCGGCCCTCCACCCCCATCACGGCGATCGCGGTCTGCGCGGTGCCGGGCATCACCTGCGGGGTGAGCCCGCGTTCCCGCACGAGGTCGGCGACGCGCGCGACATCCTCGGTCGAGGCGTCCGGTCGCATCACGACGAGGAGCATCGCGCGCGCCTCAGGCCACCGGGGCCGCGACCGCGGGGTCGGGCTCGTCCACCGCCGGCCCCCGCATCCGCACGCTCACCAGCGACGAGACCCCCGGCTCCTGCATGGTCACGCCATAGACCGCGTCCGCGGCCTCCGTCGTGGTCCGCGGGTTGTGCGTGATCACGATGAACTGCGTCCGCTGCTTGAACTGGTTCAGCATCTTCACGAAGCGCCCGATGTTCTGGTCGTCGAGCGGCGCATCGACTTCGTCCAGCAGACAGAAGGGGCTGGGCTTGGTGAGGAAGATGCCGAAGAGCAGGGAGAGGGCCACGAGGGCGCGTTCCCCGCTCGAGAGCAGGTGGATGCGCTGGGTGCGCTTCCCGCGCGGGCTCGCATGGATCTCGATGTCACAGTCCAGCGGCGCCTCGGGATTCTCGAGGCGGAGGTCGCACTCGCCGCCGCCGAAGAGCGTCATGAAGATCTCGCGGAAGTGCGTGCGCACCTCGGCGAAGGTCGTGAGGAACATCTCCCGCGCCGTGACGTCGATCTCCTTGATGGCGGCGTGGAGCTTGGTCTGCGCCTCGGCGAGGTCGGCCCGTTGCGTCGTGAGGAACTCGAGGCGGCGTGTCTCCTCCTCATGCTCCTCTATGGCGAGGGGGTTCACGGGCCCGAGCTGCTCGAGCTGCCGCCGCAACTCATCGGCCTCGGCGCGGAGGGGCTCGTCGTCCAGTTCGACCGCCTCGTAGCTCGCGAGGAGCTCCTCCAGCGGGCGACGCCACTCGGTCTCGAGTCGCTCGCGGATGGCGGCCCGCTTGCCGTTGAGCTCGGCGAACCGGAGCTCGGCGAGGTGGAGCGCCTGG
>CAIVJV010000110.1 GCA_903906325.1 uncultured Gemmatimonadota bacterium | reverse complement strand
CGCGCCTGGGAGCAGGAGGGAATAGAGGAAGGCGCGGCCTGGGGCGATGGGCGGCGCCTCGACACCGGCGCGGGCCGCGTCGCGCGGCTGCGCAGCGGCGGACGCCGGGACCAACACGCTGCCGGCCGCGCCGGCGCTCGTGGCGGCGATGAGGAGGAGACGCCTGACACGCATCAGCGATGTACGACCCGCGAAGCCGGCATGGGTTCCCGAAGTGCGTGGACGGAGCGCGTGGCGGGAGCGTGTGGGAATCGAACCCACCCAGCCCGACGTGATCGGGCCGCTACGGTTTTGAAGACCGCGGGGACCACCAGACCCCATCCACCCCCTTCGCAGCGGAAGATAGCGACCTCACCCGATTGCCATGCGTGGTCCCTGCTGCCACGCGCTCACATGGCCGATCACGACCGCGCCGGGAACCGCGGCGAGATAGGGCGCGACGTGCTCGGGGGCGAGGGAGATCAGGAGGCCACCGGAGGTCTGCGGGTCGGTGAGGAGGGCGCGCCAGTCCTCGCCCGAGTCGTTCCAGTCCATCTCAGCGTCGACCCATTGCGCGTTGCGCCCCGCCCCGCCCGTGGAGAAGCCGGCGGCCAGGGCTTCGCGCGCGCCAGGCAACAGGGGGATCGCATCGAGATGCAGGGTGACCCGCACCTGACTCGCGCGCGTGACATGCAACAGATGCCCGAGGAGCCCGAAGCCGGTGACATCGGTGGCACACCGAGCGCCGAGTGCGACCGCCGTCCGCGAAGCGAGCCCATTGAGGGTCGCCATGCTCTCGTAGAGCCCGTCCTGATGCGCCGGGGAGAGGGCCCCGCGCTTGGCGGCGGTGGCGAGGATCCCCGTGCCCAGTGGTTTGGTGAGAATGATCTGCTCGCCGGGCTGGGCGTTGGCGTTGGAGAGGATCCGATCAGGATGGACCTGCCCTGTGACGGAGAGGCCGTATTTGAGCTCCTCGTCCGTGACGGTGTGCCCACCGACGATGCGGGCCCCCGCCTCATGCACCGCGTCCTGTCCCCCGCGGAGGATCTCCGTGAGGACGCTGAGGGGGAGGGTCTTCTCCGGAAAGCCGACGATGTTCATCGCCGTGAGGGGGACCCCACCCATCGCATACACGTCGGAGAGCGCGTTCGCCGCGGCGACGCGCCCGAAGCGATAGGGATCGTCGACGATCGGCGCGAAGAAGTCGACCGTCTGCACGAGCGCGAGTGCATCGGACAGCCGAAAGACCCCCGCGTCGTCGAAGGTCTCGCGACCGACGAGCAAGCGGGGATCGGATTCGCGCGGCAGCGGCGCGAGCGCGGCGGATAGGTCACCCGGACCCATCTTGGACGCTCAGCCCGCGCAGCGAGCGAACTGCGTCAGTCGGAAGATCTCTTCGCGCGTCATCGGTGGAGGAAGGGGGTCGCGCCTCAGCATCGCGATGCCGAGGCGCAGGCTGACCGGACTCAATCGGGGAGCTTCGCGACGAGCTCGACCTCGACACTCACGCCACGCGGCAGCGCCGCCACCTGGACGGTGGAGCGCGCGGGACGGGCGGTGCCGAGGGCGGCCTCGTAGACCTCGTTGAAGCGCGGGAAGTCGGTCATATCCTGGAGGAAGACGGTGGTCTTCACCACGTCCTTCCAGGTGCATCCCGCGGCGTGGAGCACATGTTGCAGGTTCTCCAAGACCCGCCGGGTCTGCGGGACGATATCCCCCGCGACGACCTCCATCGTGGCGGGATCCAAGGGGATCTGCCCCGCCGTGAAGAGGAAGCCGCCGGCGATCGTCGCCTGGCTGTAGGGACCGATCGCCGCGGGGGCGGCCTCGGTGCTCAGGGTGCGTACGGGCATCAGTCGCTCCTAGAAGAGTCCGGTGATCGAGCCATCGGGGAGGATGGCCATGCGCTCGGCGGCCGGCGCCTTGGGGAGCCCCGGCATCGTCATGATCTCGCCGCACTGCGCGACGACGAAGCCGGCCCCCGCCACGGGATAGACGTCGTTCACGGTGACGCGGAAGCCCGAGGGACGGCCGAGCTTGGTCGCATCGTCGGAGAGGGAGTATTGCGTCTTCGCCATGCAGATCGGGGTGTTCCCGAGGCCGATGCTCTCGAGGTAGGCGATCGCGCGCTCCGCCTTGGCGCTGTAGTCCGCGCCCGCGCCGCCGTAGACCTTCTTGACGATAGTGTCGATCTTCTCCTTGATCGGCTTGGCGGCGTCGTACAGGGGGGCGTACTTGGATGCGCCGCCCTTGAGGATGTCGAGCACCTCGCGCGCGAGGGCCTCGCCCCCTGCCCCGCCTTTGGCGAAGACCTCACAGAGCGCGACACGCGCACCGGCCTTCTCCGCCGCCTCGCGGACGATCGCGATCTCCGCATCGGTATCGGTGCCGAAGCGGTTGATGGCGACCACCAGTTCCATCCCGAACTGCCGGACGTTGGCGATGTGGTGCTCGAGGTTGACCACGCCGGCACGCAGCGCCTTCAGGTCCTCGGTGGCGAGCTCGGTCTTCTTGGCCCCTCCATTCATCTTGAGGGCCCGGATCGTCGCGACGAGGACCGCCGCCTCGGGCGTGATCCCGCCGAAACGGCATTTGATGTCGAAGAACTTCTCGGCGCCGAGGTCGGAACCGAATCCGGCCTCGGTGACCACCACATCGCCGACGGCGAGCGCGGCACGCGTGGCGAGGATCGAGTTGCAGCCGTGCGCGATGTTGCCGAAGGGGCCGGCGTGCACGAACGCGGGACCGCCTTCGAGGGTCTGCACCAGGTTCGGCCGGATCGCGTCTTTGAGGAGCATCGCCATGGCGCCATGCGCCTTGAGATCCCGGGCGTAGACCGGCTTCCGCTCGGCCCCAGCGGTGGAGCCGACGATGATGTTCCCGAGTCGCTCCTCGAGGTCGGTGGCGCTCGTGGCGAGTGCCACGATCGCCATGATCTCCGAGGCCGGGATGATCACGAAGCGCTCCTCCCGCACCACCCCTTCGGCCGGCCCGCCCAAGCCGATGACGACCTTGCGGAGCGCGCGATCGTTCATGTCGATGGTGCGCGGCCAGGTGATGCGCCGCGGATCGATGTTCAGTGCGTTCCCCTGCTGCAGATGGTTGTCGAGCATCGCACTGAGCAGCGCGTGCGCCGACGAGATCGCGTGGAAGTCCCCGGTGAAGTGCAGGTTGATGTCGTCCATCGGGAGGACCTGCGCGTAGCCCCCACCAGCCGCGCCCCCCTTCACCCCGAAGACGGGGCCCAGTGAGGGCTCCCGGATGCAGAGCACGGCGTTGGTCCCGATCTTCCGCAACGCTTGGGCGAGGCCGACCGAGGTCGTGGTCTTCCCTTCGCCCGCGGCGGTGGGGTTGATCGCCGTGACGAGCACGAGCTTCCCCTTCGCGGGGCGCGTCGTCAGCTCGAGGGCGACCTTCGCCTTGTACTTGCCGTAGAGGTCGAGGTCATCGGGGCCCAGGCCGATCTCGGCGGCCACCTCGGTGATGGGGCGCAGCGTCGCCGCTTGCGCGATGTCGATGTCGGAGGGGACGGTCATAGGGGAATCCTACTCGGGGGGAGGAGTGGGGGGAACGTCCGATGCTCAGAGCTGAAAGAGCCGCCGGGTGTTCCGCACGACCGCCTCGCCGAGGACGAGGGGATCGACGCCCCGGACCTCGGCGAGCCGTCGGAGGGTGTACGCACACCAGGCGGGTTCGTTGCGATGCCCACGATGCGGCACCGGGGCGAGAAAGGGGCTGTCGCTCTCGACGAGGAGCCGGTCCTCGGGGATCATTCGCAGCAGGGCGAGATCGTCCCACTTCTTGAAGGTGATGATCCCGCTGAAGGAGCAGTACCATCCGACGGCGAGCGCTGCCTCGGCCAGGGGTGCTGGCCCTCCGAAGCAATGGAGGACGCCGCGGACACCGGCCGCGCCCGCCTCGCGCACCATGGCGATGGTGTCATCGACCGCCTCGCGTGTGTGCACCACGACGGCACGCCCGGTCCGCTGGGCGATGGCGAGCTGATCGGCGAAGGCGCGGCGCTGCTGCGGTCGCGGCGAATGGTCGTAGTGATAATCGAGCCCGCACTCGCCGACGGCGACCGCCCCCTCGTGCATCGCCGCCTCGATCGCGGGGGCATCGCGGAGGGGATCGTACTCGGCGGCATCGTGCGGATGGACGCCAGCGGTCCACCAGACCTCACCCGGATACGTCGCGGCCACTTCGCGCGCGCGCGCCGCGGCGGCGAGCGACTCCCCGATGCAGACCACGCCTCGTCCGCCGGCCTCCCGCAGGCGCTGGAGCACGCCATCGCGGTCGGTGTCGAACCCCTCGCCGGCGAGATGGGCGTGCGAATCGAGGAATGGGATGGGGG
>CAIVJV010000109.1 GCA_903906325.1 uncultured Gemmatimonadota bacterium | reverse complement strand
GTGAAGTGTACCCTCATCGGGACGGCGGGATTCGAACCCGCGACCCCCTGAACCCCATTCAGGTGCGCTACCGGGCTGCGCTACGTCCCGTCCGCCGTGATGCACGGACAGACGGGAGAAACTAGTCGAAGGCCGGGACCAAAGCCACCCGACCGGTTCAAAAGCCCACGCGAGTTTCCCTCACCCCCTCCGCCGAGTAACTTTCCCCTGTGATGATCGTCCGCCGCCCCCTCCTCGCCCTAGGGCTCGCCCTCCTCGCCGCCAGCGCCTCTCTCGAGGCACAGTCGGCGAGCCGCGGCACGCGCTCGGCGCCGACCGCTCGGCCCAGCGCCCCGGCACGCGGGCCGGTGGGGGCGCTCGGCTCCCGCGGCGCGAACGCCAACGGCCCCTTCGCGACACTCGGCGCGGTACGCCCCATCGATCCCTCCGGTCGCGACTCGATCCTCGCCCTCTCCCGCTCCCTCCTGGGGGTGCGGTACCGCTGGGCGGGTTCCAATGAGACCGGCGTCGACTGCTCGGGGCTCGTCCGCTACGTCTTCGGCGCCCTCGGGATCGATCTCCCGCACAACGCTGCGCAGCTCTCCAAGCGCGGCACCTCGGTCCCCGCCGACACGGCGCAGATGCAGCCCGGCGACCTGATCGTCTTCAGCCCCACGCGGAGCACGCGGATCTCGCATGTGGGGATCTACATGGGGAATGGCACCATGCTCCACGCCTCGAGCCACAACAGGCGCGTGGTCGAGGTCCCTCTCGCGACCTACCGGGGCCTCCGGCTCCGCGATGTCCGTCGCGTCGTCGCCGTCACGGATCCCGCCGCGAGCGAGATCGACGGCTAGTCGTTATCCCGGCCGCCGCGCGGGCCGCCCCTCACTGCACCCACGATTTCCGATCGTCGGGCGGCACGAAATTCGATAAGAAGAGCCGCTCCTCCGCCGTCAGGCTCCCCGCCCCCTGCGCGGAGATCTTGTCGAGGATCCGGTTCACCTCGTCCCGCGTGAGCGCATGCACCCCGTCGAGCCGTAGCTCGCGCGGCCGCATCTGGATCACCCGCTCTGAGACGCGCGGGGCCTGCCGCATCCGCTGCTGGAACCGCCGCTTGGACGAGAACCGCTCGCGGAGCTGCAGATAGATCCACGCGCCCAGATAGCCGCCCAGGTGCGCGAAGTCGGCGACCCCGCCCCGTGACCCGCCGAACCCGGAATAGAGCGCGAGCGCGGTGGTGATCAACACCAGGAGCCACGCCTCCACGGGGATGATCCCCCAGATGTAGATCCGCTCCTTGGGCCAGAAGAGGGCGAAGGCGAGCATCACACCGAACACGCCAGCCGAGGCGCCGATCACGGCGTGCGACGGCGCGAGCACGAAGGTGAGCAGCGCCCCGGTGATCCCGCTCGCGAAATAGAGCTGCGCGAAGTCGCGCGCCCCGATCCGCTGCTCCACGCGCGCCCCAAAGAAGAAGAGGCCGAGCATGTTGAAGAAGAGGTGCCCCAACCCGCCATGCAGGAACATGTAGGTGACGATCGTCCACGGCCGCACGAGGATCGCCTGCGGGACGAAGACGAGGGGCTCGACGAGCGCGGGGGCGATCGCCTGCACGCCGAAGACGACGACGTTCGCGATGAGGAGACGCTGGACCCAGGGTGTCATCCCCGAGGAATCTAACCGAGGGACCCGGGACATTCCGTTAGCTTCCCGACGTGCCTCCCGCCCCGCTCCGCGAGCTCGCCGCACTCGGCCTGCGCCTCGGCGCCACCGCCTTCGGCGGGCCCGCCGCCCATATCGCGAGGCTGGAGGACGAGGTCGTGCGGCGGCGCGGGTGGATCACCCGCGAACGCTTCCTCGATCTCGTCAGCGCCTCGGGGATGATCCCTGGCCCGAACTCCACCGAGCTCGCGATGCACCTCGGGTATCTCCGCGCGGGGTGGTGGGGCCTCGTCGTCGCGGGACTCAGCTTCATCCTCCCGGCGATGGCGATCACCTGGGCGCTGGCCTGGGGGTACGAGCGCTTCGGCACCCTCCCCGCGCTCGGCGGTGTCCTCGCGGGGATCAAGCCGGTGGTCTTCGCCGTGGTGCTCTACGCGCTCTGGGGGCTCGGCACGACCGCCGTCCGCTCGGCGATGACCCTCGCTGTCGCCGCGGCGGCGCTCCTCGCGACCTGGCTCGGGGTGCATGAACTCGTGGTGCTCGCCGTCGCAGCGCTCGTGACCTGGATCGATCGCCGCGTGATCGCGGGAGGCGACCCGCTCGCGCACCTCTCGGGCGCGCTGGTGCCGGTCGCGCCGAGTATCTCGCGCGGCCTGCGCGGGACGATCGGGAGCCTCGTGGTGATCGGCGGGGGCGCGACAGCGGCACCGACCCTCGGCGGACTCTTCGCCGTCTTTGCGAAGGCCGGCGCCTTCCTCTTCGGGAGCGGCTATGTGCTCCTCGCCTTCCTTCGCACCGATCTCGTCGAGCGACTCGGCTGGCTCACCGAGTCGCAGCTCCTCGATGCGATCGCCGCGGGGCAGATGACCCCGGGGCCGGTCGTCACCACCGCGAC
>CAIVJV010000108.1 GCA_903906325.1 uncultured Gemmatimonadota bacterium | reverse complement strand
CATCGCCGCGCCGACGAGGGCGGCCTGGATCGCGGCCTCGCGCGCGGTCTGCTGCTCGGGGGTCTCCTTGGGGAGTTGATACGCCGCGCTCACACTGGCGTAGGCCTGCGCGTCCTCCACGCGGAGCTCGCCGAGGCGCCGTACGAGCGTCGCCGCACGAATGGCGATCTCCTTCATCTGGGCCTCCACCGCGGCGTACTTCTTCTTCCCGATGGTGAGCCCCGCGACCATCTGCGCGAGGGCGGCGCCGAGGGCCCCCGCATGCGCGGCGACGGAGCCACCACCGGGCACCGGCGCGTTCGACGCGACCTCACCGACGAACCCCGCGAGGGAGACGCCGTCGGAGGCCGCCGAGCGCACCTGCCGCTCGAGGACGAGATCGGGAGCATAGGTGCGCCAGCGGAGATGCCGCGCCGCCGTCTCGAAGAGCGCGCGCTCGGGGACGAGCCCCACGACCTCGCTCCACGTCGGCGTCACGCCGAGGGCCTCGGCCTCCATCTTCACCATCTCGTAGGCGCGGTGCAGCGGGGTCGCGTCGAGGTCGACCAGATTCATCGAGACCTGCGCCTGCCCATCGACCTCGAGCCCGAGCCCCTTCACGCCCTTGAGGCCACCGGAGGAGCCACGGACCGCCTTCGCGACCGCTTTGGCGACCGCGAGGTTCTCCTTGCCGCCGAGGTAGACGTTGAAGGCCACGAGGAAGGGGCGCGCGCCGATCACGGTGGCGCCAGCGGTGGGATGGATCGCGTTGGGGCCGAAGTCGGGGACGCGGGTGGGATCGGTACCGATCGCGGTCTTGGCCCCCTCGAACTCCCCGCGCCGGATGTCGGCGAGGTTCGTGCGATCGGGACGTGAGGCGGCGCGCTCGTAGAGGAAGACGGGGATGGCGAGTTCGCGGCCCACGCGCTCGCCGAGGGTGCGGGCGAGGGCGATGCAATCCTCCATCGAGGTCCCTTCGAGGGGGATGAAGGGGCAGACGTCGGTCGCCCCGATCCGCGGATGCTCACCCTCATGTGCGTTGAGGTCGATCAGCTTGGCTGCGGTCGCGATGCCCGCGAAGGCGGCGTCGGCGGCCGCGCTCACCGGCGCGACGAAGGTCACGACGGTCCGGTTGTGCGAGGGATCGCTCGAGACATCGAGCACGACCGTGCCCGGGACGCCGGCGATGGCGTCTCGGATCGCGGCGATGACCTCGGGGCGACGGCCCTCGGAGAAGTTGGGGACGCACTCGACGAAGGACATGCGGGATCAGGCGGGAGGTGGGACCACAGGAGCGGGAGAGTGCAGAGGATCGTACAGGCGCTCACGGAGCCAGGGGTGCAGCACCGGATTCCCGGCGAGCACGCTACTCGGCTGCGTGGGATCCAGCGGATCGCCATCGACGGTGGAGACGAGGCCGCCGGCCTCGGTCACGAGGAGCATCCCGGCGGCGAAGTCCCACGGCGAGAGGCGCGTCTCCCAGAAGGCGTCGAAGCGGCCGGCGGCGACGCTGGCGAGGTCGAGGCTTGCCGCGCCTGGGCGCCGCACCCCGGAGACCCCGGCCATCACCCGCGACATCTGGAGCTGATAGGGCGGGATATCGTGGGGGTCCTTGAAGGGGAACCCGGTCCCGATGAGCGCGCGCTGCGGGTCGGTGATGGTCGAGACGTGGCAGGGCCGATCGCCGACGAAGGCCCCCCCGCCGAGCGTGGCCGTGAAGCGCTCATCGCGCGGGACGTGGAGGACGACCGCGGCCACGGGGGCGCCGTCCTCCAGCACGCCGATCGAGACCGCGTACTCGGGGAAGCCGTGGAGGAAGTTGGTCGTCCCGTCCAAGGGATCGATGACGACGCAGCGCCCCCGGCGCGCCTCGGCCCCCACGCTCGACGCCGACTCCTCGGCGAGGACGGTAACGCCAGGGAGGGCGGGGCGGAGCCGGGCGAGGATCGCCTCCTCGGTGCGGAGGTCGACCTCGGAGACGAAGTCCCCGGGACCCTTGGACTGCCAGTCGATCGTCCCGAGGCGGCTCGCCCCCGCACGGATGATCGCGGCCCCCGCCTCGGCGGCCCCTGTGATCAGGTCGAGGAGCGCCCCGCGCTCCCGTTGAATGCCCATTGGTCGTCCCGTAGCTTCCCGAGATGGCACGCATCTTCAGCGGGATCCAGCCCTCGGGTGAGCTCCATATCGGCAACTACCTGGGAGCGGTCAAGAACTGGGTCGCGCTGCAACACGAGCAGGAATCGTTCTTCTGCATCGTAAACTATCACGCCATCACCGTCCCTTACACGCCCGATGCGCTCCGGCGGCGGACCCGGGAGATGGCGGTCTCCCTCCTGGCCTCCGGGCTCGACCCGGCGAAGGCGACGGTCTTCGTCCAGTCCGACGTCCCCGAGCACACCGAACTCGCCTGGATCTTCAATACCATCACCCCCTTGGGCGAGCTCGAGCGCCAGGTCCAGTTCAAGGACAAGTCGAGCAAGCAGGAGCAGGTGATGGCGGGGCTGTTGAACTACCCGGTACTCCAGGCGGCGGACATCCTGCTCTACCGCGCGGATATCGTCCCCGTGGGAGAGGACCAGGTGCAGCATCTCGAGCTCTCGCGGGTGGTGGCGCGCAACTGGAATGCGCGGTTCGCTCCCGAGGCCCCCTACTTCCCCGAGCCGCAGCCCAAGCTCACCCCGACGCGGCGCATCGTCGGGCTCGATGGGCAGGCCAAGATGTCGAAGTCGCTCGGCAACACGATCGGGCTCTTGGATCCGCCACCGGTGGTCTGGGACAAGTTGCGCCCTGCGGTCACCGACGAGGCCCGTCTCCGGAAGACCGATCCGGGGGAGCCGGATCGGTGCAAGACGATCTACCCACTCCATCGCGCCTTCTCGCCCGCTGCGGTGGTGACTGAGGTGGAGACCAAGTGCCGTGGGGCCCAATGGGGGTGCATCGAGTGCAAGAAGGTGTTGCACGAGCATCTCACCGCGGAGTTGGCGCCGATCCAGGCGCGCGCCGCCGCCCTCGCGGCGGAGCCCGAACGGGTCGATGCCTTGCTCGCCGATGGGGCACGCCGCGCCCGCACGGTGGCGCATGAGACGATGACCGCGGTGCGGCAGCGGATGGGGCTCGCCTCGACCGCGGATGCGGTGTCGACCACCCCCGCCCAGGGAGCGTCCTGATGTCGAAGGTCCTCGGCGGGATCCTCGCCCCGGT
>CAIVJV010000107.1 GCA_903906325.1 uncultured Gemmatimonadota bacterium | reverse complement strand
GCGGCGAGGATCCGCTTCGCGACCGCGCTCTTGTGCACCTCGTCGGGGCCGTCGTAGATCCGCGCGCCGCGCTCATGACGGTACCAGTAGGCGAGCGGGGTCGCCTCCGTCATCCCGAGCGCCCCGTGCACCTGGATGGCACGATCGAGCACTCGCTGCAGCACCCCTGCGACATGGAACTTGATGAGGGAGATCCCGTCGCGCGCCGCCGAGGCGCCCTCGCGCTCGATCCGATGCGCGACGTCGAGGACGAGCAAGCGTGCCGCGTCGATCTCCGCGCGGGACTCCGCGATCCAGTGCTGCACCACCTGCTGTCGCCCGAGCGGTTCCCCTGGCGCGAGCTCGCGCGTGGCCGCTCGGCGCACCATCAGGGTGAAAGCGCGCTCGCAGATCCCGATCCACCGCATGCAGTGATGGATCCGTCCCGGGCCCAAGCGCTCCTGCGCGAGGGCGAACCCCTCCCCTTCGGCGCCGAGGCGATTCGTGACGGGGACGCGCACCCCATCGAAGCGCAGCTCGGCGTGGCTCATGTAGTCAGACCCAGCCTCTCCCATCACCGGGATGTTCCGCACGAGGGTGAGCCCCGGCGCATCCATCGGCACGATGATCTGACTCGCGCGGCGATGCGGCGCGGCGTCGGGATCGGTCACCGCCATCACGATGGTGAAGGCGGCGCCATCGGCTGACGAGGTGAACCACTTATGTCCGGTGATCAGATACGCGTCGCCGTCGCGAACCGCGCGGGTCTCCATCCAGACGGGGTTCGATCCCGCGAACTCCGGCTCCGTCATCGCGAAGCAGCTACGGATCTCCCCGCGTACGAGCGGGTCGAGCCAGGTTGCGCGCTGCGCCGGGGTCCCGTGGGCGAGGAGGAGCTCCTGGTTCCCGACGTCCGGCGCCTGGCAGTTGAAGAGGTAGTGCCCGATCGGGGACTCCCCGAGCACCGCACTCACCTCCGCGAAGGCGGGAAGGGAGAGGCCGAGCCCGCCCTGCTCGCGCGGGAGGTGCGGGGCCCAGAGCCCCTGCTTCCGGACCTCGGCGCGGAGCTGCTCCAGGGTCGGGAGGAGGTCGCGGAAGGGGCGGGCCATGAACTCTGGCTCGAGCGGGATCGCATGCTGCGCGATGAAGGCGCGGATGGCGTCGAGCGGGGGAGCGGCCGTCATGGGGTGAACGTTACGCGGCGCGAGGCGGGAAGGCGACCGAGCGACCGCAGCGCCGCGCATACATTTCAGGGATGTCCACGTTCGACGTGATCGTGATCGGTGGGGGACATGCCGGCACCGAGGCCGCCACCGCGGCGGCGCGCCGTGGGGCGCGGGTGGCCTTGCTCACCACCTCGCTCGAGACGATCGGCCAACTCTCCTGCAATCCCGCCATGGGGGGGGTCGCCAAGGGGACGGTGATCCGGGAGATCGACGCGTTGGGCGGGGTGATGGGGCGCGCGACCGATCTGGCGACGATCCAGTTCCGGATGCTGAACCGTGGGAAGGGGCCCGCTGTGTGGGCGCCGCGTGCGCAGGCCGACCGCGGGCTCTACAAGCGGGCGGTGCGGCGTCTCGTCGAGTCGCAACCGAACCTCGTCACCCTGCAGGGCACCGCGGCCCGCCTGGAACTCGGCGCCAACGGCGAGATCACCGGGGTCGTCACCACCGAGGGGCGGCGCTTCGGTGCCCGCGCGGTGGTGATCACCACCGGGACCTTCCTCCGCGGCCGCATCCATATGGGGACCACGCTGAGCGTGAGCGGGGGCCGCGCCGGTGAGGCCGCGACCGAGACGCTCGCGGAGCAGTTCGCCGAGCTGGGGCTCGAGACGGCGCGCTTCAAGACGGGGACCCCGCCGCGGATCGATGGCCGGTCGGTGGAGCTGGGCCGGCTCGAGGCGCAGGAGAGCGAGATCGAGGCGTTCGACTTCTCCTGGTCGGCCTTCTGGCCCGAGCCGCGGCGGACCGCGCGAGGGACGCGGCATCCGGAGCAGGTCGCCTGCTGGATCACGTACGTGGAGGCCGCGGCGAAGGCGATCGTGCAGGAGCGGCTCCACGAGTCGGCGATGTACGGTGGGGCGATCGGCGCGCGCGGCCCCCGCTACTGCCCGAGCATCGAGGACAAGATCGTGCGCTTCGCCGAGGCGGAGCGGCACCAGTTGTATCTCGAGCCGGAGGGGTTGGACACGCACGAGCTCTATGTGAATGGGCTCTCCACCTCGTTGCCGGTCGATGCGCAGCTCGCGCTCCTGCATTCGATCCCCGGGCTCGAGCGGGCGGTGATGACGCGGGCGGGCTATGCGATCGAATACGACTATGTGCCGCCGACGCAGCTGCATCCCACGCTCGCGACGCGCCCCTGTGCGGGGCTCTTCCTCGCGGGGCAGATCAACGGGACCACCGGGTATGAGGAGGCGGGGGGGCAAGGGGTCGTCGCGGGATTGAATGCCGCGGCGCATGCACTGGGGCTCGAGCCGGTGATCCTCGGCCGCGAGGGATCGTACATCGGGGTGTTGATCGACGATCTCGTCACCCGTGGCGTGGACGAGCCGTATCGGCTCTTCACCTCGCGCTCCGAGTTCCGTCTCACCGTGCGGCAGGACAACGCGGTGCAGCGGCTCTATCCGACGGGGGCGCGGTTGGGGCTCTTCACCTCCGAGGAGCGTGCGTGCGCCGAGCGGCGCCTCGCGGATGAGCAGACGGCGCTCACGCTCGCGCGCGGGACGAGCATCACGCCGACGCAGGCCGATCCGGTGCTCGCCGCGGTGGGGGAGCGTGGCTTGTTGCATGCGGTGCCGATCGTCGAGGTCGCGAAGCGGCAGAAGGTCGCGCTCGCGGCGTTGCTGCGTGCGGCTGGTGTGGGGGAGGGGCTCGATGTGGAGGCGGTGCGGACGGCGGATCTCGAGGTGAAGTACGCCGGGTATTTCGCGCGGGAGCGGGCGGCAGCCGACCGGCTGCGGCGGATGGGGGATATCGCCCTTCCCGCGGACGCCGCGTATGAGCGGATGCTGACGGTGAGTGTCGAGGCGCGGCAGAAGCTCGTGGTGCGTC
>CAIVJV010000106.1 GCA_903906325.1 uncultured Gemmatimonadota bacterium | reverse complement strand
GGTGGGCGCCGGAAGATCAGCGGCTTCACCTTCAGCGCGGCAGGGACGACGGTCGCCTATGTGTCGACGAGCGTCACCAAGCCGACCGAGCTCTTCATCGCCGGCGTCGACGGGAAGGGGGAGCGGAAGCTGACCGCGTTCAATGACGCGCTCAATGCCCAGGTCGCCTGGTCCGACGCGGAGCGCCTGACCTATCGGATGCCACGGCGTGCGGGATCACGGGACAGCCTCGAGATCGAAGGGTGGCTGATGAAACCCTTCGGCTATCAGGCGGGGACGAAGTACCCCCTCGTGCTCTACATCCATGGCGGCCCGCACTCCCAGTACGGCGAGCAGTGGTTCGACGAGACGCAGAACCTCGCGGCGGCGGGCTTCATGGTGCTCTACACCAACCCGCGTGGTTCGAGCGGGTATGGGGCGGACTTCACCTACGACACGCGCGGTCGTTGGTTCGCCGAGGATTACGCGGATCTCATGAAGGCGGTCGATCTCGCCGCCGCGCGCCCTGACGTGGATTCCACGCGGATGGGGGTCACTGGGGGCTCGTACGGTGGCGTGATGACCGCGTGGGTGACGGTGAAGACCCAGCGCTTCAAGGCGGCGCAGGCTGACCGGATGATCGCGAACTGGTGGTCCTGGTACGGGACGAGCGATGCGCAGGGACTCACCGAGTTCGAGTTCTACGGTCGTCCCTGGGACAATCCGGCGATGTACGATTCCCTCTCCCCGATCCGCTATGTGCGCCAGGTGAAGACCCCGACCTTCATCCTCCAGTCGGAAGAGGATCACCGCACGCCGATGACCGACGCCGAGCAGTGGTTCGCCGCGCTCAAGCGGCAGGGGACGCCGGTCGAGTTCGTCCGCTACCCGCGCTCCACGCATGACCTCTCACGGACCGGGGAGCCCTGGCTCCTGGTCGATCGGCTCGGCCGACTCCGCGATTGGTTCGGCCACTGGCTCAAGTAATCGGGCGCTGATCCGTGGGAGCGGCGCGGGGCGGGTGTGCTACGGCGCGCCCGCCCCGTCGCGTACCACCCGGCCGCCCTGCATCACCAGCCGGACCGCACGGACGGCCTGGATCTCGCGCGTGGGGTCCCCGATGACCGCCACGAGGTCCGCGAGGAGCCCCGGCTGGATCGCGCCCAGTCGCTCCGAGAGCCCGAGGAGCATCGCATTCCCGCGCGTCGCGGCGCGCAGCACGCTCGGCGCGGACATCCCGGAGGCCACCAGCAGCTCCATCTCCCACGCGTTGGTGCCGTGCGCATACACCCCGGCGTCCCCGCCGACGCAGATCGGGACCCCAGCGCTCCGCGCGGCCGCGAGGCTCGCGCGCTTCTGCTCGAGACGCGGGGGGCGCGGTGTGCCCTCCCGCCATCCGGCGTAGCGGGCCGTCGCCTCCACGGCCGCGAGCGTGGGACAGAGGCCCACGCCGCGCTCGGCCATCAGACGAAAGACCTCCGGCGTCCCGCCATCGCCATGCTCGATCGTCGCGACCCCCGCGAGGGCCGCGCGACGCATCCCCTCCGCCGTCGCGGCGTGGGCGACGACGCGCCGACCGCTGGATGCGGCGACCTCGACGAGCGTGCGGAGCTCCTCCTCCGAGAAGGTCGGGCGCGCCTCGCCGTTCGGTCCCCAGCGGTAGTCGGCATACACCTTGATCAGGTCTGCGCCGTGGCCGATCTGCGACCGAGCCACCCGTGTGAGGCCCTCTACCCCGTCGGCCTCCTCGGCTCCCTGCGGCACCGTCCACTCGTCGGCGAATCCCTTGGGCCCGTACGACCCCGTGGCGACGATCGCCTTGGAGGCGATCAGGAGGCGCGGACCGGGGATGATCCCCTGCGCGATCGCCTGCTTGAGTCCCGCGTCGGCGTACCCCGCGCCCTCGGTCCCGAGGTCGCGGGCCGTGGTGAACCCGGCCTCGAGGGTCGCGCGCGCGTGATTCACCGCCCGCGCCGTGCGGAGACTGAGCGGCTCCTTCAGGACCTGGTCGTTCCAGCTCGTCTCGTCGTACGGATGCAGGAAGAGATGGGTGTGACCCTCGATCAGCCCGGGGAGGAGGGTCGTGCCGGGGAGCGCGAGGGTGCGGGCACCGGCCGGGGGGCGGAGCGAGGCGCGCGGCCCGACGGCGGTGATGCGATCCCCGGTGACGAGCACCGCCCACCCGGTCCGCGCCGAATCCTCCGTGCCCACGAAGACGCGATCAGGGACGAGGAGGAGCACCGAGGCCGCGGGGGCCGCGGGGACATCCTGCGCCAAGAGCGGGCGCGCGAGGCCGGTGGTGACCCAGAGGGCGAGCCAGACCGCGCGCATCAGGCGCCGGTCCGCGGGCGCAGGTGCGGCACATCGGCCACCCCGCCCGAGACGACGAAGGCCACCACGTCCGATCTCACGGCATCGATCGGGTGCACGCGCGAGGTGGGGACCACCACGAGCTGGCCCGAGAAGTTGTAGGAGTGCGGGCAATAGACGGCGACATCGCCGGGCATCCCGAGCTGCGCGAGGGACTTCTGCGTGACGAATCCCAGCGTCCGCACATCCCCCGCAGCGTTGAGCGCGACGAGCACCGGGGTCTGGAAGCGCCGCTGCTCCCCGACGAAGGCGTTCATCAGATCCTTGGTCGCCGAATAGAGCAGGCGGACGAAGGGGAGGCGATCGAGCAGCTGATCGAACCACCCTTCGATCTGCCCGGCGAAGAAGGTGCCGCCGAGGAACCCCACGAGGGTGATCCCCGCGAGGGTGATCACGAGTCCGGCGCCGGGGATGGGGAGGCCGAGCCACCCATCGATCGTCGTGAGCACCATCCAGCAGACCGCGATGGTCACCGCTAGGGGGATGGTGAGGACGAGGCCCCGGAGGAAATAGGTGAGCAGTCGCTTCATGACGGGAGGCTCCGCAACGAGGGGCGATGACCGGACGTATCTTCCCAGAGTCCGATGGTCTTCGCCGCAGAAGATAACCCTGTTCCCGATCCGCCGATGCCCACGCGCGCCCTCCTTCCTTCGCTCCGCCATGGTCTGACGCTGGCGGTCGTGGCCCTCTTGCCGGTCCGCCTCGCAGCCCAGAGTGCCCGCCTCCCGCTCACCCAAGACACCTACGATCTCTGGCGGTCGATCCAGCAGCCGACCCTCTCACCCGATGGGTCGTGGGCGGTCTACACGCTCACGCCGACGGTGGGCGATGGGATGCTCGTGGCACGGGCCACGAGTGGGACGACCGAGCATCGCGTCGCGCGGGGGTGGACCGGCCGCCCGCTCACCTCGGTGACGGGGACACCGTTCAGTGCGCAGGCCGCGCAGATCACGGGGGATTCGCGCCATGTGGTCTTCCTTCGCTACCCGGAGAAGGCGGCGATGGATTCGGCGCGGATCAAGAAGGTGCGGCCCGCTGATCAGCCGAAGAACGCGCTGGCGATCCTCGCCCTCGGGACCGGGGCGGTGACGACGGTCGCGAAGGTGCGCGGCTTCCAGCTGGCGCGGGACGGGGGCCGATTCGTGTT
>CAIVJV010000105.1 GCA_903906325.1 uncultured Gemmatimonadota bacterium | reverse complement strand
TCGAAGATCAGGAAGTTCGCGTCCACCGCCATGCCGATGGAGAGGACGAAGCCGGCGAGCCCCGGGAGGGTCAGCGTGGCATCGAACCCCGCGAGGATGGCGAGGGTGACGAGGACATAGAAGGCGAGCCCGCAGATCGCGAGGAAGCCGGAGAAGCGGTAGTACACCACCATGATCACCACGACCAGGGCGAGGCCGAGTGCGCCCGAGAGGAGCCCCTGCCGGATGGCGTCCTCGCCGAGACTGGCCCCGATGGTCCGCGCCTCCGCGACCTTGAGGGGCACGGGGAGCGCACCCGCCCGGAGCACGAGCGCGAGGTCCTGCGCGGCCTGGAGGTCACGCCCCCCCATGGTGATCTGTCCACGCGACCCGATCGCGCTCTGGATCACCGGCGCGCTCATGACCTTGTCGTCGAGGACGATGGCCATGTTGTCGCCGATGTGCTTGGCGGTCTCGTTGCGGAAGCGACGCCCCCCCTCGTTGTTGAAGACGAAGTCGACCTTCGCCCCCTCGAGCGGATCCTGGTTCGGCTTCGCGTCGACGAGGTAGGTGCCGTCGATGATCGCGCGGGACTCGAGCACGTAGAGCGTGCGGTAGACCTGGGTCCCGGAGACGAGCGAGTCGGTGCCCCAGCGGACATCCTTGCCCGGCGGGAGCGCCGCCTGGACCTCCGGCGCACGGAGGAGGGCGTCGATCTGCCCGTAGTCGGCGGAGAGGACCAGGTACTGCCCGGGGAGCTGCCCCGGGACGAGGGCCCGTCGGAAGGGGCCATCCGTCGACGTGCCGGCGGTGTCCGCCGACGCCGACGAATCGGCCGACTGCAGGAGCGAGCCGAGCGCATTGGCTGACGGCCGCCCCGCGGTGTCCTTCGCCGAGGCGAGGCCCCGCTCCTGCACGATGCCATCGAGGCGCGGCACGACGCGCTCGAGCGCCTGCGACTCGTCGGTGATCTGGAAGCGGAGGAAGGCCGCACGCTGCACGACCTCCTCGGCGCGCCGGGGATCCTCGATCCCCGGGAGCTCGACCATGATCCGGTCGTCGCCGAGCTTCTGCACCACCGGTTCCGCGACGCCGAACTCGTCGATACGGGTGCGCACCACCTTGATGGCGCGATCGAGCGCATCGCTCACATCGGTGATCGTCTGCCGCGACTGGTCGACCTCGAGGGTGAGCTGGATGCCCCCCTGCAGGTCGAGCCCGCGCTTGAGCGGGACGCGTGAGACGGTATCGTAGACGAAGACCCCGTCGCGCTTGACGCGCTCGACGACCTGACGAGGGAAGAGGGCCCAGGCGGATGCGGCGATGAGGGCCGCGATCACGAGGAGCCGAGACTTCACGTTCTGCATGCAGACGCGGGATAGGGGGAACGGTTGGAACGCAACCTCGAAGAGTACCGCTGGCAGAAAGCCAAGTCAATCACAGGCAAGGGGTTGCACGACTCGTAGCCCCTTGGGCCGACCCGGTCCGGCCGCGACTCATGGCCCCAGCATGTGGCGGGCCGCGGCCTCGTCCCGGCGCAGCTGCGCCACCAACGCGTCCGGGCTCTCGAATCGCTGGGTCGCTCGGAGCCGACCGACCAGGTCGACCCGCACCCACTGCCCATAGAGATCCCCCGCGAGATCGAAGCCATGGACCTCGATCGTGCGCTCCGGCTCCCCGAAGGTGGGCCGCCCCCCGAGGTTCATCATCCCACCGATCGCCCCGG
>CAIVJV010000104.1 GCA_903906325.1 uncultured Gemmatimonadota bacterium | reverse complement strand
GGATCGGCTCGCCACACACGAGGGCCGGATCACCATACGCGATGACACGCGATCCCTCGCGTTCGGCGAGGTGACCGCGAAGCTTGGGAACGTGATGATCCAGGGCCACGGGAGCCGCGGCCCGAACCCCGACGCGATGGGGATCGTCACCACGGGGGCGCAGTTCGCCGAGGTCGAGGTCGATACCGAGACCGGTCTCGTGCGCGTGCTGCGCATCGTCGCGGTGCATGACGCCGGCCGCATCGTGAACCCGACCCTGGCGGAGTCGCAACTCGAGGGCGGGATCATCCAAGGGCTGGGCTTCGCCTGCTTCGAGGAGCGCCCACTCGATGCGCATCTCGGGCGTCCGCTCGCCCTCGGGTTGCACGACTACAAGATCCCCACACACGCGGACATCCCCGTGATCGACGGGCACTTCCTCGACGGCGCTGACCCACAGGCGAACACCGTCGGTGCCCGCGGGATCGCGGAACCCGCGATCATCCCCACCGCCCCCGCGGTCGCCGGCGCGGTGGCGGATGCACTCGGCGTCGACGTCCCCGATCTCCCGCTCACGCCATGGCGCGTGCTCCAGGCGCTCCGCGGCCACTCCCTCTGACCTGATCGTGCCCATGCCCCGACCGCTCGCGCTCGTCGCCTTCGTGTGCTCCGCCGCGCTCAGCCTCGTCGCCCCGACCCACGCGCAGCAGGCGACCGCGACGACCCCACCCGATCTCCTGCCGCGACTCCTCCCGGCGCCCCGCGAGGTGGCGAGTGCCGGGATGCCACAACGCTTCCAATCGACGATCGGCTTCGAGGCGCTCCGCGGCGAGGCCGACCGGAGCGCCGCCCGCGAGTTCGTCGAGGTGATGCGGGAACGTGGCGTCCGCGCGGAGCTCGCCCCCTCGGGACGGCACTGGCCCGTCGAGATCCTCCGTCGCGATACGCGTGAGGCGCAGACCTACCTCACCCGGCAACGCCTGGTCTTCGATCCGGCGATGGAGGCCGAGGGCTACATCCTCGTGACCACGGCGGAGGGGGCGACCCTCATCGCCGACAGCGATGCCGGCGTCTTCTATGGCTTACAGACGCTGAAGCAGCTCTTCGCCGGGGCGGGCGAAGGACTTCGTCTCCACTTCGTGACGGTTCGCGACTGGCCGGCGATGCGGTGGCGTGGTGTGCACGACGACCTCTCGCGCGGCCCGGTCCCCACGCTTGAATATCAGAAGCGACAGATCCGCCTCCTCGCGGCGTACAAGGTCAACGTCTTCTCGCCGTACTTCGAACACACGCTGCAGTTCGCCTCGCATCCGCTCATCGCCCCGCCCGGGGGCGGTATGTCGCGGAGCGAGGTGAAGGAGCTCGTCGCCTACGCGAAGCGCTTCCATATGCTGATCATCCCGGAGCAGCAGACCTTCGGGCACCTGCATCATGCGCTCAAGCAGGAGCTCTACGCCCCCCTCGCCGAGACCCCGCATGGCCATGTGCTGGCCCCCGACCACCCTGGATCACTGACCCTCACGCGCGAGCTCTTCGCGGAGATCGATTCACTCTTCCCCGGTCCCTTCCTCCACCTCGGCGCCGACGAGACCTTCGAGCTCGGCAAGGGACAGACCAAGGCGCGAGTGGAGCGCGATGGCATCGGGCCGGTCTATCTGCGGTATCTGGCCGATATCGAGGCGGCGCTGCGCCGTCCCGGTCGTCGCTTCCTCTTCTGGGGCGATATCGCGATGAACCATCCCGCCCTGGTGACCTCGCTCCCTCAGGACCTCATCGCGGTCGCATGGTCGTATGAGCGCGCCGCCGGATTCGAGCGCTTCCTCAAGCCGTACACCGATGCGGGGATGGAGACCTGGGTCGCGCCTGGCGTCAACAACTGGAATCGCGTCTGGCCCAATTACGCGATGACGCTGCCGAACATCCAAGGCTTCGCGCGGGAGGGCCAGGCGGCGGGATCGACCGGGCTCCTCAACACCACCTGGGACGACAATGGGGACGCCCTCTTCGAGCAGACCTGGTACGGCCTCCTCTTCGGCGCCGCTGCGGGGTGGCAGCCGGGCGAATCGAGCATCCCGGCGTTCCAGCGGAGCTTCGGTCTCCTCTTCCACGGCGACACCACCGGGTTGATCGACGCCGCCCATCGGCATCTCACCGAGGCCCAGCGGTTGCTGCAATCCACGCGCGCCGGCGACGCCTCGAGCTATCTCTTCTTCGTCGATCCCTTCTCGTCGGAGGGGGTCGTCGATCTGCAGCGCCTCCGTCCGCAGCTCACCGCCATTCGCGTGCAGGCGGAGTCCGCGGTCGTGAAGATCATGCAGGCACGGCACCAGCGGCATCTGCGCGAGCTCAGCACCCTCGACGCCATGGAGCTGGGCGCGCGTCGCATCGACTGGATCGGGGCCAAGTTCCAGACCGCCGACGAGATCGTCACCGCGTATGCGAAGGCCACCGAACCCGGACGGACGAATGTCTCGTGGGTGGATCTCGCCGAGCTCTCGGGGATCAATGGGCGCCTCCAGGACATGCGCGATGGCTACGTCCTCACGCGGGAGCTCTTCGAGCGGAGCTGGCGCGCCGAGAACCGTCCCTACTGGCTCCAGAACAACCTCGCCCGGTATGACGCCGAGATCCTGACTTGGGTCCAGCGGATCAACGCGATGGATCAGGCGCGGCGACGGTTCAGCCGGGACCGGGTCCTCCCGACCCCAGAGGAACTAGGGATCCCCCGAGCCCTCCTCCCCGCCCCCCCAGCCCCGCCGGAGCCCCAGAAGCCGGCGGTCCCGGCGCGCCCCTCAACGGGGTCCCGCCCTCCGGCGTAGGTTTTCCGTAGGTCGTAGTCCGTCCGTTCACCTTCTCCCAGAGCACGTCACCTATGCGTCTCCCCCGGTTCCTGTCCGTGATCGGTGGGGTGGCCCTCGCCGCCGCACCGCTCGCCGCACAGACCATCGATCCGACCGTCATCGACGGTCTGCGATGGCGTAACATCGGCCCCGCCAACATGCAGGGCCGCATCGCCGACGTGGAGGGGATCCCCTCTCCGTCCAAGACCTTCTTCGTCGCCGCCGCGGCGGGCGGGGTCTGGAAGACGACGAACAACGGGACGACCTTCCGTCCCGTCTTCGAGAACTACGGCGTCGCCTCCCTCGGCGACCTCGCGATCGCCCCGAGCGACACGAACATCATCTACCTCGGGACCGGCGAGCCGAACTCACGGAATTCCATCTCCCCGGGCGGCGGCGTCTTCAAGTCGACCG
Organism: uncultured Gemmatimonadota bacterium; assembly: GCA_903906325.1. Taxonomy (GTDB): domain Bacteria; phylum Gemmatimonadota; class Gemmatimonadetes; order Gemmatimonadales; family Gemmatimonadaceae; genus Pseudogemmatithrix. Next base: position 12,451 of record CAIVJV010000104.1, on the reverse strand, counting down.
ACGGTGGGCTGACCTGGAGCTTCGTCGGCCTCAAGGAGACGCAGCACATCGGGCGCATCATCGTCCACCCCACCAACCCGAACGTGGCCTGGGTCGCGGCCCTCGGCGCGGCATGGGCGACGAACCCGGAGCGCGGGCTCTACAAGACCGTCGATGGCGGCAAGAGCTGGCAGCTCAAGAAGTTCATCAATGATTCGACGGGCTTCGTCGACATCGACATCCACCCGCGCGATCCCAACACGCTCTTCGCCGCGAGTTATCAGCGCATCCGCCAGCCCTGGTTCTACCGATCCGGCGGGAGTGGCTCGGCGCTCTGGAAGTCGACCGATGGCGGCGAGACCTGGACCGAGGTGAAGGGTGGTGGATTCCCCGTCACGACCAAGGGCCGCATCGAGGTCGCGATCGCCCCGTCGAACCCCGACTACCTCTACGCGATGGTCGAGGCCGATTCGGTGCGGGGGGCCAAGCCGCAAGAGCTCCTCAGCGGACTCTACCAGTCCAAGGACGGCGGGAAGACCTGGGAGCGGACGGCCAAGGACAACGTCCGTCCCTTCTACTACTCGCAGGTCCGCGTCCATCCGACCAACCCGGAGCGGGTCTGGTTCTCGTCGACCCCGGTCAAGGTCTCCGATGAGGGCGGCAAGAACGCCCGCAACGCGACCGTCGGCATCCACGTCGATCACCACGCCATGTGGATCGATCCGACCGATCCGCAGCGCCACATCGTCGGCAACGACGGGGGCATCGCGATCTCGCACGACAACGGCGGGAACTACATCTTCCCGAACACCTTCGCGATCGGCCAGCCGTACAACGTGTCGTTCGACATGGCGGTCCCATACAACGTCTGCGGTGGCCTCCAGGACAACGGCTCGTGGTGCGGCCCCTCGCGGCGCCGGCAGGGCCCGATCACCAACGCGATGTGGTTCACCTACAACGGCGGTGACGGCTTCGTCACGCAGCAGGATCCGACCAACGCCGACATCATCTACGGCGAGTCGCAGGGCGGGAACATCGGCCGGTATGTCGTCTCCACCGGGACGCGCACCGCGCTGCAGAAGCCGAACTACCGGCCGCAGTACATGAAGTGGGAGGACAGCATCATGGTGGTCCGCGGGGACACGACGAAGCCCGCGACCCCGGCGATGACGCGGCAGATCGCCGCGCTCCGCGCGCAGCAGAAGGCGGACTCCATCGGGCTCTCGCTCCGCTGGAACTGGAATACCCCGTTCTTCCTCTCCCCACATAACCCGTCGGTGCTCTACTTCGGCGCCAACCGCGTCCTCAAGAGCGTGCAGCGTGGCGACGAGATGTATCCGATCTCCCCTGACCTCACCTACGCCGACACGATGAAGCTCCGTGTGTCGACGACGACCACAGGCGGGATCACGGTGGATGCGACCGGCGCCGAGACCTTCGGGACGATCGTCTCGCTCAATGAGTCGCCGGTGAAGCCGGGCTACCTCTATGCCGGCACCGATGACGGCCGTCTGTGGAAGTCGGAGAACGATGGCGGGAGCTGGACCGAACTCACCGCCAATGTGCGTGGGGTGCCTGCGGGAACGTATGTGTCTCGCATCGAGCCTTCGCACTTCGATGTGAACCGCTTCTATGTCACCTACGACAACCATCGCCGCGGGGACTTCCGGCCCTACGTCTACGTGACGGACGATGCGGGTCGGACCTTCCGCTCCCTCGCCGGGAATCTCCCGATGGGGGGCCCCGACTTCGTGCATGTCGTGCGCGAGGATCTCAAGAACCCCGATCTCCTCTTCGTCGGCACCGATGTGGGCGCCTACGTCTCGGGCGATCGTGGGCAGAGCTGGCAGAAGTTCATGACCGGGCTCCCGAACGTCCCGGTGCATGACCTCGCGATCCACCCACGTGAGGCGGAGTTGATCGCCGCCACGCATGGTCGCGTCTTCTGGATCGTCGACATCGCCCCGCTCCAGCAGCTCACCACGGACGTGGCGGCCAAGCCAGCGCACCTCTTCGCGCCGCGCCCCGCCTTCCAGTGGGGCGACCGACCGGTGAACGGGGAATCCACCGGCAACCTGATCTTCCAGGCGCCGAGCCCGGCCTACGGGGCGGACATCTGGTATCGCGTGACCAAGCCCGTCGGCCCGGTCCGCGTGGTGATCCAGGATGTGAAGGGCGACACCCTCCAGACCCTCACGGGGATGGGGCAGCCCGGCCTTCACAAGGTGACCTGGAACTTCCAGGGTCGTCCCGCGCCCCGTCCCGGCCTCACGGGCGCGGCGCTCCGCGATTCGATCCTGCAGTCGCGGAAGGTGCGCGCCGCCCTCGACTCGGTCGAGAAGGCCGGCGAGGTCCCGAAGGCGGCGATCGAGATGATCCGTCGGAACATCGAGGGTGGGGCGCAGGGGATGCAGGCGATGGCCCGCGCCTTCGGCTTCGGTGGTGGCGGTGGTGGCGGTGGCGGCTTCGGTGGTGGCCAGCCGCAGCGCTGGGTCGAGCGCCCCGCGGAAGGACCGGCCGCGCCTGCAGGTGGGGCGGGCGGGCGTGGTGGTGCTGGCGCGGGTGGCCCAGGTGGTGGGATGGCCGCGATGATGGGAGGACTGGATCAGAACCAGCTCTTCGACGTCATGCGCGCGATCGGCGTCACCGGTGGTGGTGGTGGTGGCGGCGGCTTCGGTGGCGGCGGGATCCCGATCGCCGACACCGGCGACTACCTCGTCTCGATCACCGTCGACGGCCAGACCATGAAGCAGCCGCTGCGCGTCGAGCGGCGGGCCGGCGGCGCCTCGAGCGGCTTCCCCTTCGAACTGGAGGAGATGATGACCGCCTACGAGAAGTGGCTGAAGCGGCAGCGCTGAGCCAGGTCAGGGCGGATGAGACAGCGGGGGCGGACCGATCGGTCCGCCCCCGCTGTCGTTTCGGCATCACCGCGCGACGCCCGCTCCCGTCACCACCAGATCACGGCGCGCTCACCCGCATCGCCACCACGGGCCCCTCGATCCCACGCCGATCCACCGGACGGACCACCAAGCGATCCGCCGGCGCCGTGAGCCGCACCTCGGTCGCGCTCCCATGCAGCAGCTGACTCCGCCACGACCCGCCCACCTCGCGGAGCTGCACCATCCACCACTGCGGACGCTCACCATCCACCGAGCGCAGGCGCGCGATCACCTCGCGTGTATCCGCACGCCGGAGCTCCACCCGCGTCGCCCCCACCGCCGGCGCCTTGAGCCACGGGGAGGCTGGCACCAGCGCCGTCCCTGCATACGCTTCACGACGCAACCGCGTCGCCACCGAATCACGATCATCGAGGAAGGCGATCGCCGAGAAGTGGATGTTGCCCGTCGCCCCACTGTCGGCGCGCGTGAGCTTCACCTGCTGCAACATCTCCTCCGCGGCCCACGGCGCCCGCGAATTGTCCGCCACCCGGTTGGTATGGTTCCCCGGCCACAGATGCCGCCCGAAGGCGTTCTGCTCCGCCCACCACCGCAGGAGCACCGTATATGGCTGCGCCGGCGCGGCATGCGGCCAGTAGAGCTGCGGGGCGAAGTAATCGACCCACCCCTCCTGCAGCCACTTGCGGGCATCCGCATAGAGCTCGCTATACGCATCGAACCCCTTCACGATCGCCGGGCTCCCCGGCCGCCAGATCCCGAACGGACTCACCCCGAACTTCACCCACGGCTTCACCGCATGGATGCTGTCATGGAGGGCTTCCACCAACCGATCGACGTTGTCCCGCCGCCAGTCATCACGCGCGAGGGTCCCGCCTCCCCTCTGATAGCGCGCATAGCTAGCCGCGTCCGGGAACTCGATCACCCGCCCTCGACGGTCGCGCTCCTTGTACGGATAGAAGTAGTCATCGAGATGGACGCCATCGATGTCATACCGGCGGACCACGTCCATGACTACCCGCACGGTATGCGCGAGCACCGCCGGCTCCCCAGGATCCATCCAGAGATGCGTGCCGTACCGCTTCACCAACGCCGGTCGACGATTGGTGAGATGCGACCGCGCCAACGGCCCCTTCGCCGAGGGATGCCGCGCGCGATACGGATTGAACCACGCATGCAGCTCGAGCCCACGCTGATGCGCCGCCTCGACGGCGAAGGTCAGCGGGTCCCAGCGCCCCGCCGGCGCCTGCCCCTGACGCCCACTGAGATACTCCGACCAGGGCTCGAGCGCCGAGCGGTACAGCGCGTCGCCGGCGGGCCGCACCTGCAGGATCACGGCGTTGAGTCCACTCGCCTGGGCCCGATCGAGGATCACCGCCAACTCGCGCTGGACCTCGGCGACCGGCAGGCCGGGCTTCGAGGGCCAATCGATATTGCTCACCGAAGCGACCCAGAGCCCTCGGAACTCCCGCCCCACCGGCGGTGGCACACAGGTGGTATCGGCGGCATGACAGAGCTCGGTCGGGACGAGCGCGGCCGTCTGACGCGGCGCAGAGGGCGTGGTCGGGCGTTGCGCATGGACTGCGATCGCCAGGCACCCGAGCACGAGGAGCCGACACGGGACGACCATCCATCGACTGACGACCGACATGCCTGTCCTCCTAGCGCACGACATAGACGAGATTCCCACTCGGATGGGTCGAGCACGTCCCACCATAGGTCCCCGGCGTGCTGATCGTGTAATCCATGGTCGACCCCGGCGCGGCGGTGAACAGCGCCAAGGCGTGTGGCACGGTGTCGGCATTCACCACGCGGACCACCGTCTGCCGCCCACGTGCCGCCACGAAGAGCGTCTCAGGCAGTGGCCGACCACCGACCGTCGCCACCCCACCGGTCGCGATATCGATCCGCACCGAGGGTCGCGGCCAGAGCGCCCACGCCGCGAGCCCCGTCAGGAGGACGATCACACTCACGACGACCAGGCGATCTCGGGTCACGGCGTGCGGACCCCGGCCCGCACCACGAGCGATCGCCCCGAGGCGAATTCGAAGGTGACCGCCACCGTGTCCCCCGGCACCAACGGATCGCGGAGTCGGAGCAGCATCACATGCGCCCCCATCGGCCGAAGCTCGAGGCGCCCACCCGCGGGAAGAGCGAAGCCAGCCACGGGCCGCATCCGCATCATCTCCCCCTCCATCACCGACTCATGCAGCTCGGTGCGCTCCGCCGCCTCACTCCGCACCCCGGTGAGCGAATCCCCCTCGGGCAGGGCGCTCTCCAACTGCACATAGACCGCCGTGTTCTTCCCGGCGTCCGCCGGGCGCGCCCAGGGCTCCACGGCGGTGAGTCCCGGGGAGGTCATGGCGGACGGGGAGGCCACAGAGTCAGTGGGGGTGGTGGGACGGCCCTCAGGGGTCGCCTGCTCAGCGCCGCCACAGGCCGCACCCAAAAAGATCAGCCCGCTAGCGCAGGCGGCGTAGATCGTCCGCGATGTCATCGGCACGCACTCCAGGTGGGATCATGAGACGGAACCGCCCCTCCGCGTCCACCACGAAGGTGTGCGCCGGATGAGCGACCGTGTAATCAGGGGTCCGCGGATCCCCTTCGGGATACGCGGCGATCGACCAATCGGCGAGGAGCAGTGCCAGTTCGGCGTCGGTCGGCGCCGTCCCGCGGAAGGCGGGATCGAACTGCCGCGCATAGGCGTCCGCGTCCGCCGGGGTATCGCGCGTCGGGTCCACGCTCACGAAGATCCAGCGGATCCCCGTCGTGTCGGCGCCCAAGGCCCGCTTGGCCCGCGCCCAGTCGGAGAGCGTGGTGGGGCAGACATCGGGGCAATGCGTGTAGCCGAAGTAGAGCACCACCACCTGGCCCCGGAGGGAATCGAGGCGGACCCGGGTCTCCGGCCGATCGGCAGCCCCCGCGAGCACCAAGGATGGCGCGGGATCGGCCGGCGAGCGGACGATCCCATGCCACGGACGTTCCACGCAGCCGAGACCGAGCGCGGAGAACCAGAGGAGCGTGATGCGGACGACCGATCGCATCACGGAAAAATAGTCAGGGCGCTCGCCGCGGTGGCCGTGGGATGAAGGCGCTCACCTCGCGCTGATAGCGACGATATCCCTCCCCACGCGAGCGCACCGCATGCGCCTCGGTGGCCGCGATCCCCGTGACCTTCAATAGGAAGTAGAGCATCAACAGCGGGCTCCCGACCGTCGCCCACCCGTACGGCGATGGGAGGGCGAGGAGTACGAAGGCACACCAGCTCAACCAATCGAAGAAATAGTTCGGGTGACGCGACCACCCCCAGAGCCCCACACGACAGACCTGGCCACGGTTGGCAGGATCGGCGACGAATCGGCGGAGCTGCGCATCGGCGACCCCTTCGCCGAGCACCGCGATGACGCTCAGGACGATCCCTCCCAGGAAGACCGGATGGAGTCCCGGCGCCGGATCCATCGCCGCCACGAAGAACGGCCCCGCGAGCGCCGTCGCCAACACCCCCTGGAAGAGGAAGAACGCCAACATCTTGGCGTCGACGTTCCCGCCCCACCGCCCCCGCAACTCGGCGTAGCGCGGATCCTCGGGCTTCCCCGCCACGCGGACGATCAGGTGCGTCGCGAGGCGCAGGCTCCACCCCCCACCGATCACCCCGATGATCGCCCGCCGCGTCGGGTCGCCCGTCCCGAGCAGGGCCGCCACGATCGCCTGCATCCCGATCGCCAACGTCCATCCGATGTCGACCACCCCGGCATTGCGCCAGCGACGGTGCAACACCCAGAGCGTGAAGAGGAGCGCCAGCGCCCCCCCGAGTCCCACACCGACCATCGATCGCCAGGCCATGCTCGGCAAACCGCGCGCCCGCTCCCGTGGTTCCGCCGCGCCACGCTCCCCACCGACGGCGGTCATCCCGCATATTGCTACCGACCACACCATGTCCCCTCTCGCCGCCCTCCTCGCCCTCGGTATCGGTATCGTCCTCGGCCTCGTCGGCGGGGGTGGCTCGATCCTCACCCAACCCGTCCTCCACCACGTGGTCGGCTTGAGCCCCGAGTCGGCGATCGTCCTCGGCTACCCCATCGTCGGCGTCACCGCGCTCGTCGGGGCCATCCGCCAGCTCCGCACCGGTGCCATCACCCTGCCCGGCACCCTCCCCATGGGGATCGCGGCCATGGCGGGCGCCTGGGTTGGCACCCGCATCGTGACCTGGCTCGGTCTCTCGGGCGAGACCCGCTTCCTCCTCCTCGCCGGGACCATGCTGGTCGCCGGCGTCGCGATGCTGCGCGATGTCCTCCGCGACCGCCCGTTGGAACCCACCTCACCACACCCCGCCGGACTCATCGCCACCGGGATCACGGTCGGCGCCCTCACCGGGATCGTCGGGGTCGGCGGCGGCTTCCTCATGGTCCCGGCCCTCGTGGTCCTCGGCGGACAAGCGATGCGCCAAGCCGTCGGGACCTCCCTCCTGGTGATCAGTATGAGCACCGCCCTCGCCTTCACCCTGCAGCATGGTGATGCGCCGGTCGATTGGACGATCGGCCTGCCCTTTCTCGCCCTCACGGTGATCGGGATGCTCGGGAGCGCCTCGCTACTCCAGCGCATCCCCCCACGCCCGCTCAAAGGCGCATTCGCCGTGACCCTGATCCTCATCGGGGCCCTCCTCGCCCTGCCCACCGCACGGTGATCGCCGATGTTCCTCAAGCGCTTCTATGACGATGGCCTCGCCCAGGCCTCCTACCTCCTCGGCTGCGCCAAGACCGGGGAGGCGATCGTGATCGATGCCAACCGCGACCTGCAGCAGTATCTCGACGTGGCCGCCGTGGAGAAGCTCACCATTACTCATGTGACGGAGACGCACATCCATGCGGATTACGTCTCCGGATCGCGAGAGCTCGCACAGCGCGCCGGTGCGAAGCTCTTCCTCTCCGCAGAGGGCGGGCCCGATTGGCAGTACGCCTTCGCGAAAGTAGCGGGAGCGGTCCTCGTGCATGACGGCGACATCATCAGCGTCGGCAACATCAGGATCGAGGTGATGCACACCCCGGGGCACACCCCGGAACACCTCAGCTTCCTCGTCACCGATACCGCGGTCGCGAACGAGCCGATCGGGATCGCGACCGGGGACTTCGTCTTCGTCGGCGATGTCGGGCGCCCCGACCTCCTCGAGAAGGCGGCGGGGGTCGCGGACACCATGGAGGCGGGCGCGCGGCAACTCTACCAGAGCCTCGAGCGCTTCCGCGCCCTTCCGGACTTCGTACAGGTCTGGCCAGGTCACGGGGCCGGCTCAGCCTGCGGCAAATCCCTCGGGGCGATCCCGACCTCCACGGTGGGCTACGAGAAGCGATTCAACTGGGGCGTCGGGACCACACCGGAGGCGGCCTTCGTCGCCGGCGTGCTCGAGGGTCAGCCGGAACCCCCGTTCTACTTCGCTGAGATGAAGCGGATCAACCGAGACGGCCCGGCGATCCTCGGGGGGTTCAGGGTGCCAAGGGAAGGGGACCTCGCGGGCGCGGAGCAGGCCCTGGCCGACGGCACGATCGTGATCGACACCCGGCCGGCCGATGTCTTCGCCACTGGGCATATCCCCGGCACCATCAACATCCCGATGAGCAAGACCTTCTCCACGTGGGCGGGGTGGCTCGTCCCGTATGATGTGGACATCCAGATCATCGCGGATGATGCCACCGTCGTGCGCCGTGCGGTCCAAGAGCTCGCGATGATCGGACTCGACCGCGTCACCGCGTGGTACGCGCCGCAGATCGTCGCCGATCGACGCGCGGCAGGGCGGGCGCTCGGGACCGTGGCCAAGATCGACGCGACGACCCTCGCCACCGAGCTGCCGAGCGGGAAGGTGACGGTGATCGATGTGCGTAACCGCACCGAGTGGGAGGCCGGCCATCTCCCGCACGCGATGCACATCCCGATCGGCTATCTCCCGCGTCGCCTGGCCGAGATCCCCCGTGACCGCCCGATCGTGGTGCAATGCCAGGGAGGCGCCCGCTCGGCGATCGCGACCTCCGTCCTCCAGCGCCTCGGCGTCACCGGCACGCGGGATCTGATCGGGGGGTTCCAAGCCTGGGAACGCTCAGGTGGTGCCGTCGAGCGGTAGGACCTCAGCACTCACCCCAGCGGGATGAGCACGGGGCCCGATCGCATCAGCGACCGGGCCCCGCGCCACGCTGCGAGCCTCATCGACTCAGGGCGTACGTACCGGCGGCCCAGCGGGCGGCGGTGGCACGGTCACCGCAGGCGTCGCGACCCCAGCGGGCGTCGCGGCCATCCCGGCACTGTCCGCGGCCGCCGCCACCGTATCCATCACGATCGGCGCCGGCGGGGTGGTGTACGCCGGCGGGAACGGGGTCACCCAATCGGTGTGCGTCCCCCAGATCGCGGGATAGTGCTTCGCCATCTGGAACCCATACAACGGCTTGTAGACCCCGTTGTGACAGGTCGAGCACTGCGCCTTCGGGGCGTCGCCCTTCGGCCCGAGCCGCGACGGATGATAGACGGGCGCCAAGGGAGCCAGATAGTTCGTATTCACATCGCGGAGCATCTGGATCCCAGCGTAGGCGGTCACACGCTGGGGCGGTGCCTGATCCCAACTCGCGAACTGCCGCGAGTTGTGACAGAACGTACAGTTCACCCCGAGCGAGTTGGACTGGCTGATCATCAGCGCATAGGTCCACTCGGTCTGTTTGACACTGGACCGATTGGCAGCGCTCGGCGCGATCGTCTTCGACGTCACGCGTGCCCCCGCGCCATCGAGATAGTGCCGGAGGATCTGGTTCTCATCCGTATAGAACCAGAGCCCGTTCGGCAGCGGTTTCCCGACGTGGCAGGTATAGCAGGTCACGCCGGTATTGCCGACGTGCTCCGTCCACTCGGAGTTGATGTTGCGCGTCATCTGGATCATGCGACGCGCGACCGCCTTGGTGTAGATCGCCTTGCCGTCCGGATAGGTGTCCGCGGCGAAGCTGGCGAGGTTGTGGCAGTACGAGCAGTTCCCTGCCCCACCCGCCACCCAGGTGGCCATCGCGATCATCGTCCGATTGAACTCTGCCACGGAGATGTCATTGAGTACTTGGACGTTCTGCCAGGGCAACGGCCCCGGCGGGGACTCGCCGGCCGGCGGGAGGATCGCCGGCATCTTGGCGGCCATCGCCGCCATCGCGGCATTCTGATCACGCGAGACGTAGTTCACCTCCATCGCGGTCCCGCGGTAGCCCTTCTGGACCACATCGCGATCGACGGAGCCGAAGAACTGGCAGCCGGTCGTCCCGACCACCACGGCGGTGAGGAGGATCCGGTTCACGGAAGGCATCATGGGGTCCCTCCCGGCGCAGGCGTGGCCGGTGCGGTGAGTGCGGCCGCGCTATCCACCGGCGCCGCCAGGCTGTCGGTCATCGTCGTCGGCGCCGGCACGATGTAGGTCGGGAAGCCGTTGTCGAGACGACTCGGATACTGGCCGCGCAGCGCCTCCAACTGCTCCGGGGTCAGGACGTTCTGTGCCGGATAGGCCGGCGCGACGCCATGCTTCACCGCCCAGAGGTACCAGTTGTCGACGACCGTCCCGGTGAGCAGGATGCCGATGCCGCCGGTGAACCCGACGAGCGAGGCGAACCACCACGCCCACCGGTGAATCGACTCCATCGTCGCGTTCCACCCCATCGTCCAGCGCCAGAAGAGCGCGGAGCGCTCCGCGGCGGTGCCGCGATCGGTGATCTGCTCGATCTCCCGCTCGCCACCCAGACGGCTCACCGCGAGGATCGTCGCCGCGTGCATCGCGAAGAGCAGCACGGAGCCATACAGGAAGACGATCGAGAGCGCGTGGAACGGGTTGTAGTACAGGTTGCCGTAGCGAATCGAGAACGCCGACGTCCAGTCGAGATGCGCGAGCAGCCCGAACGGCACCATCTCGCTCCAGCTCCCGATGAGCAACGGCTGGAAGAAGAACGAGAGATAGAGGAAGATCGCGGCGCCGAACGCCCAGGCGAGGTGCGTCCCCATTCCAAGTGCGCGGGCGCGGGTGTAGGTCCGTATCCACCAGCAGAGAATGCTGAAGGTCAGGAAGAAGCCGGCGATCAGGTACCACCCGCCCTTCGCCAGCGGCGGAAGGATCTGGAGGCCGTATTCCGGCGACGGCGGCTCGAGCGCGAGCCACGGCAGCTGCCGGATGAACTCGACCGGGCTCCACCCGACCGACTTCATCATGTTCAGCCCGATGATTTCGAACGCGAGGAAGCCGAACAGCAGCGAGACGATCCCCCAGAAGCCGAGGTAGATCGGCCCGATCTGGGCATCACCGAGCTTGCCGGCCCAATAGTTGAAGACACCGGTCCCATAGCGCTGACCGAACGTCTCGTCGATCGGCAACCCGGGGTCGGGGGCGGTCCGGACCTGGACACGCGTGAAGAGGTTCTGGTATTCGAGCATGCGCGTCTCCCGTTAGCGCCAGATGGGCAGGTTGAGCCACCAGCCCCACCATTCCGGCCACCCCTTCGTCCAGAACGGCCCGGAGATCACGATGCAGATCGCGCTCCAGAGACCCGCGTTCAGCGCGAGGAAGAGACCGAGGCGATGGATGCCGATCGCGCCGATGGAATAGCCGAGGAAATCGCGGAAGAACACGTTCTCGTGTTCGCTCGTCTTCACCGGCTCTCCCTTCTTCGGATTCGTCACCGAGAGGATGAGCGACCCGTGCATCGCGAGCGCGAGCGTCGTCGTGAAGAAGAACGTGATCGCGATCATGTGGGCCGGATTGTAGTGGAAGTGCAGGTACTGGTACCCGACATTCGACACCCAATCGAGGTGCGAGAAGATCCCATAGGGGAAGCCGTGTCCCCACGCGCCGAGGAGGACGGGGCGGATCACCACGAGGGTGATGTACGCGAACACCGCCATCCCGTACGCCCAGGGGATGTGCATCCCCATCCCGAGCTTCCGGCTGATCTCCGCCTGCCGCAGCGCCCAGGACAGGAACGCCCCGACCGCACAGAAGGTGATCATCTGCCAGAGGCCACCCTCGGCCAGCGGCGCGAGCCCGAGCCCGTACTTCAGGTCAGGCGGCGCGATGTTGATCTGCCAGAGGTTCCACGTCGGCCCGATTGCCGCCCCGTAGATGATGAGCAGCGTCCCGAGCAGGGTACAGAAGATCGTGGTGACGCCGAAGAAGCCGACGTAGAACGGCCCGAACCAGAAGTCGAACAGGTCCCCGCCGAGCAACGTCCCTCCGCGCACCCGGTACTTCTTTTCGAAACTGAGCATCGCCATCGCGAAAGTCTCCAATGAGGGCGCCTGTGCGTTTCACGCCGGCAGACGCGACCGGCGGTGGGCGCCGATGGGGGGATCGAGGCGACGTATCGCCTCGACCCCGCGCCACCGGTCCCGGGACCTGCTTACCGGCCCGCGGGCAGCGGCGCCATCTCGGCGGCGGTGACCGGGGCTGAGGCCGCCACCGGCGCCTGATCCGCCGTCAGCGTCCCGTTCTCGATCCACGTGTACCGGCTCGAGCTGAGCAGGTTGAAGTGGATCAACAGCGCCAGCACGCCGATGAAGCCCGTCAGGGCCACCATCACGCG
>CAIVJV010000103.1 GCA_903906325.1 uncultured Gemmatimonadota bacterium | reverse complement strand
GCTCGGCGAGGATCGCATCCCCGAGCATGGCGTAGGAGGCGCTGACGCCCCCGGTCGTCGGGTTCGTGAGGAGGGAGACATAGGGAATGCGCCGCTCGGCGAGTTGCGAGAGCACCGCGGAGGTCTTCGCCATCTGCATCAGGGAGAGGACCCCCTCCTGCATGCGCGCCCCACCCGAGGCGGAGATCACGATCAGGGGCCACTTCTTCTCGAGGGAGCGCTGGCCCAGCCGCGCGATCTTCTCCCCGACCACGGACCCCATCGATCCCCCCATGAAGGCGAAGTCCATCACCCCGAGGTTCACGGGCATCCCATCCATCTTCCCCGACGCCGTCAGGATGGCATCATGATCCCCCGCCGTCCCGCGCGCCTTGGTCAGCCGGGCGGGATAGTCCGGGAACTGGAGAGGATCGACGGAGGCCAGCTCCTCGTCCTTCTCGGCGATCGTCCCGGCATCGAGGAGGAGGGCGAGGTACTCGTGGGCCCGGAAACGCCGATGGTGGTCGCAGGCGGGGCAGACGTTGGCGTTCCGCTCGAACTTCTCGCGGATGTCCGTATGGTCACAGGCCTCGCACTTCTCCCAGGCGTCCTTGGGGATCTCGAGACGTTGGGTGCGCGGCCGACGGGGGGCCTTCTCCTTCCGGAACCATGCCATGCCCAAAGCTGGGGGGGGCCTGAGGGGAGGGCAAGGCGCCCGACGGGGTCAGCTGACGAGCCCGCCGGCGCGGCCGCGCCCCTCCTCGGAGATCGCCATGAGGAGCCCGACCGAGAGCCAGCTCATCAGCATGAACGAGCCGCCGTACGAGAAGAACGGCAACGGGATCCCGGTCACCGGGAGGACCCCGACCGTCATCCCGATGTTGACGACGATGTGCGTGAACCAGGCGGCGGTCAGCCCGAACGCGACGAGCGAGGCGAAGGGTGAGGTGGCCCGCGCGGCGACCCGCACGGTGCGATGCAACAGGAAGGTGAAGAGGGCCAGCGCGACGAGCACGCCGAGGAAGCCCAGCTCCTCCGCTACCACGGGGAAGATGAAATCGGTCTCCTGCTCGGGCAGGAAGGCGAGTCGCTTCTGTGATCCGAGCGTGAAGCCTTTGCCGAGGAGCCCCCCGGAGCCGATCGCGACCTGGGATTGGATCACATGGTACCCCGAGGCGCGCGGATCGGCGGAGGGGTCGAGGAAGACGAGGATGCGCCGCTGCTGATAGGGATCGAGACGCCCCCAGAGCAGCGGGGCCAGGACCCCCATCGCGAGATTGGCCAACACGAGCCCGACCCCTTCCCAGCGTGCCGGGCGCACCCACGCGATCAGGGCCAGCAGGAGGAGGAACCATCCCGCCCAAATCCCGGTGCTGAAGGCGAGGATGAGGCTGAGGCCCGGGCTCGCTGCCAGGACGAGGAGCGGCCAGGACACCCCCGCCCAGAAGAGCATCGCGAAATAGAGGCCCACGAAGACGATCCCCGTCCCCAGGTCGGGCTGCGCCATGATGAGGAGCCACGGGATCCCGACGATGAACGCCGAGGGCACCAGGTCGCGGAGGGAGGTCGGGGCCGTCCGCGCCGCGGCGAGCACGCGCGCGAGCATGATGACGACGGCGATCTTGGCGAGCTCGGAGGGCTGCCCGAGCCGCACCCCACCGATGGCGAGCCAGCTCTTGGTGCTGGCCGCGGTCCCCGCCCCCTGCCCCACCACGAGGAGCGCGGCGAGCACCACGAGCGCGACCAGGTACACCGGCACCGTCGCGGCGTCGATGACCCGCACCGAGAGCCGCGAGACGCCGTACCCGAGGAGGAGACCGAGCCCCACCCAGAGGAGCTGCATGCGCCAGAGCCCCACCACGAAGGTCGGGACGTCGGTCTGCCCCGCCGAGTAGACCATCGCGACGCCGAACGCGGTGAGCGCGGCGGCGACCGCCCAGAGCGGCCAATCGGCGGGAAGTGGTGTGCCCCGTCTCACTCGCCCGCCGTCTCCGGCATGGCGATCACCGGTCCCTTGAGGTAGTGCTCCATGATCCGCGTGGCGATCCGCGCCGCCCGCGAGCCCTGCCCCCCGAACTCGAGCATCACCGCGACGACGAGGCGGGGCGCCTCCGCGGGCGCGTACCCCACGAACCACGCATGGTATTGGTCGCGGGACTGGGCGTTCTGGGCCGTCCCCGTCTTCCCGGCGACGGTGATCCCCTCGAGGCGAGATGCGGCGGCCGTCCCACTCCCCACCACGCTGGTCAGCGCGCCCTGCAACGCCTGCATCTGCCGCGGGGCGAGCGTGAAGAGCCGCTCACGCTCCGGCGCACGCTGGACCACCTCCGGCCGCGCCGCCATCCCATCGGTGGCGAGCGCCGTGTAGAACCGCGCCATGTTCACCACCGTCTGCGAGTTCTCCCCCTGCCCGATCGAGAGGTTGAGCGTCACCGCATTGGTCCACCCCTGCGGGCCGAAGCGCCGGTCATAGTAGGCCTTCGCAGGATCGGTCGGGAAGAGCGGACGCGACTCCGATGGGAGATCGATCCCACTGCGCGTGCGCGACCCGAGCGCGAGCCCACCGCTGATCAACCGCTGGAGGCCGATCCTGAGCCCGAGCTGGTAGAAGTAGGTGTCGCAGGAATGTTCGATCGCGTCGGCCAACGTCGGGTTCCCATGCCCCTTGGGATCCCAGCAGCCGAAGAACCGGGTGCCGAACTGGTACCCGCCGCGGCAGGCCACCGGCATCCGATCCCCGATATCCACGAGCCCCTCCTCCATCGCGATGATCGCCGTCGCGAGCTTCCAGATGGAGCCTGGGGGATACGTGCCCTTGATCGCCTTGTTGTAGAGCGGACGCCGTGGATCCGCTTGGAGGGCGTCCCAATAGCTCTTCGGGATCCCCCCCGTGAAGCGGTTCGGGTCGAAGGTGGGGGCGGAGTGGAGGGCGAGCACCGCGCCGGTCGTGGGCTCCATCACCACGACGCCGCCGATCAACGAATCCCCGAAGAGGCCGGCGACGTACCGCTGCAGGT
>CAIVJV010000102.1 GCA_903906325.1 uncultured Gemmatimonadota bacterium | reverse complement strand
TGAAGGCTGAAGGCTCGAAGCTGGACGGCAGGATCCTCGAGCGGCGCCCTTTGGGCGCCGTTTGTGTTTCCGCCTTGCCATGCGCCGGAGTGGCAGGGTAGGTTCACGGGGTCAGGGATCAGGGGTGAGGGGTCAGAGGATCGATGCGGCGCCGCTGGCTCGGATCTCGCCGGTGTTCTGGCCGTAGGAGGCGAGAAGGTGCGGGCTGATTTTTCCACAATTCGGGAAGTGGCGGTCCGGTGGCAAGAGCCCTCCCTTTCTTTGTGGAAAAGATGCAAAGTGAGATATCCGCGAAAAAACGTATCTCCACATCGCGTATGCAAGACAAAATGATTCCGTATGCATCCTTTTGCATACGGAATTTGCTTTAGTGCATATCACTAATTACCCACAAAATAAGAAGTTACCAACAGAGATTTGAAGTCATTTATTATTAATCGCCCCAAATAGGCCGTCTTTTCAACAAAAACAGGGAGGCAAAGCGAATTGAGAGTGTCGGGTGCCGGGATGAGGACTATCGGATGCGGGTTTATCCACATTTTGATCGTGATGCGACAGGATCCGACCCCCCCCTCCCCTGTCCGACCCGGTTGGGGTTACCGACTCCCCGATTCACGGGCGACCCTCCCCATCGCCGGCACCGTAGGCACAGGTAATCCCACGAAGAACCGAGCCAAAATGGCTGGTTTGGAACGAATCCTTGCCCGGTGTACTTTAGGGGCTGCTGGCGGTCGGCCCATCCGTCCCCACCTTCCCCCACAGACAGATGAAAATCGGCGTCCCTACGGAACGCACCCCCGGCGAGTCCCGGGTGGCCCTCATCCCCGAAAGCGTCGGGCGGCTCGCCAAGGCCGGCGTGACCGTCCTGATCGAGCGCGGTGCGGGGCTCCGCGCCGGCTTCCCCGATACGGCTTATGAGAAGGCCGGTGGCACCCTCGCCACCCAGGCCGAGGCGCTCAGCGCTGATCTGGTGGCCAAGGTCCAGAAGCCCTCGGCGGCCGAGGTGGCCCAGATGGCCGCGGGGAGCCACCTGATCGCGCTCCTACAGCCTTCCAGCAGCGGGGAGGCCATCCAGGCCCTCGATGCCCGGGGGGTCACCGCCTTCGCTCTCGAGCTGGTCCCTCGCATCACCCGGGCCCAGTCGATGGACGTCCTCTCGTCTCAGGCCACGGTGGCGGGCTACAAGGCGGTCCTGATCGGCTCTGCGGAGCTGGTGAAGTTCCTCCCGATGCTCACCACGGCCGCCGGGACCATCGCCCCCTCCAAGGTCTGCGTGCTCGGGGCCGGTGTGGCCGGCCTCATGGCGATCGCGACCGCCCGCCGCCTCGGCGCCGTCGTCAGCGGGTTCGACATCCGCGCCGCGGCCGCCGAGCAGATCAAGTCCCTCGGGGCCTCAGTGGTGGCCGAGAACCTCATCTCCGCCGACTCCCAAGGGGCCGGGGGCTATGCCAAGGAGCAGAGCGCCGAGCAGCAGGCCGCCATCCAGGAGGCGCTCAAGGCCCACCTGGCGGGGATGGATCTCGTCATCACCACGGCGCAGGTCCCCGGGCGCACCGCCCCGCGGCTGATCAGCACGGCGACCATCCAGACGATGGCCCCGGGCTCGGTGATCGTCGACCTCGCCGCCGAGACCGGCGGCAACTGTGAGCCCACCAAGGCGGGCGAGACGGTGGACGTGAACGGGGTGAAGGTGATCGGCCCGGTGAACCTGGCCGCCACGATGCCCAACCACGCCTCCGCGATGCTCAGCCGCAACATCCTGACCTTCGTGCAGCACCTGCTCACCAAGGAAGGCACCCTCAACGTCGACCGCGCCGACGAGATCACCGGCGCGATGATCGTCACCGGGAGACCCGCCGCATGACCGGCATGGACCTGATCGGCTTCATCGTCGTCTTCATCTTGGCGACCTATCTCGGCGCCTCCCTCATCGGCCGCGTCCCGCCGACCCTTCACACCCCGCTGATGTCGGGGGCCAACGCGGTCTCCGGGATCACGGTGGTCGGGGCGATGGCCGTCGCCGGACATACCGACTACGGCTGGCTCGGCTCGGTCCTCGGCTTCATCGCCATCGTCTTCGCGATGATGAACGTGGTCGGGGGCTACGCCGTCACCGACCGCATGCTCGAGATGTTCAAGAAGGGCCCGCAGGGGGGTGCCAAGTGATCGGCATCGGCCTCGAACGGCTCCTCTACCTCGTCGCGACCGTCCTCTTCATCACGGGGCTCAAGCAGCTCCAGAGCCCCGAGACGGCGCGCAAGGGCAATCAGATCTCGGCCGCTGGCATGCTCCTCGCGATCGTGATCACGCTGCTCAGCACCAAGACGATGACGTACGGCACAATCATGGCCGGCCTCCTCGTCGGCGGCGCCGTGGGACTCTACATGGCGCGCTCGGTGGCGATGACCTCGATGCCCCAGATGGTCGCGCTCCTGAACGGCGTGGGCGGTGGCTCCTCCCTCCTCGTCGCGACGGCCGAGTACCTGCACATGTATGAGAAGGGGGAGGCCGCGACACTAGACGTCGCGCTCTCGACCCACCTGGGCGTGCTGATCGGCGCGGTGACGCTCACCGGGTCGGCGATCGCCTGGGCCAAGCTGCAGGAGGTCATGACCGGGAAGGCGATCACCTTCGGCGGGCAGAAGACGGTGAACGGGCTGCTCTTCGCGGTGATCGCGGGGCTCGCCGCCTGGCTGATCGTGGTCCCCACCGCTCCGCTCTGGGCCTTCTACGCCCTCATCGGGCTCTCCCTGCTCCTCGGCGTGCTCCTGGTGATCCCGATCGGCGGCGCGGACATGCCGGTGGTGATCTCCTTGCTTAACTCGTACTCCGGGATCGCGGCGGCGATGACGGGCTTCGTGATCAAGAGCGAGGTGCTCGTGGTCTCGGGCGCCCTCGTCGGGTCCTCAGGGATCATCCTCTCGCAGATCATGTGCAAGGCGATGAACCGCTCGCTGGGCAATGTGCTCTTCGGGGCCTTCGGGGCCGCGGCGGGGAAGAGCAGCAAGAGCTCGGAAGGGCTCACCGTGGCCTCCACCAATGTGGAGGAGGCAGCGCTCCAGCTCGCGTACGCGCAGCAGGTGATCATCGTCCCGGGCTACGGCCTCGCAGTGGCGCAAGCGCAGCACCAGGTCCGCGAGCTCATGGACCTGATCGAGAAGCGCGGCGGGACGGTGAAGTTCGCCATCCACCCGGTGGCGGGGCGCATGCCGGGGCACATGAACGTGCTCCTCGCCGAGGCGAACATCCCGTACGACAAGCTGATCGACATGGACGACATCAATCCGGAGTTCGAGCGGACCGATGTCTGCCTCGTGATCGGCGCGAACGACGTCGTGAATCCCGCGGCGCGCACCGATCCGTCGAGCCCGATCTTCGGGATGCCGATCCTCAATGCCGACCAGGCCAAGCGCTGCATCGTGATGAAGCGCGGGATGAGCGCGGGCTTCGCGGGGATCGAGAACGAGCTCTTCTACAATCCCAAGACGCAGATGCTCTTCGGTGATGCCAAGGGGACGCTGACGAAGCTCGTCGCCGAGGTGAAGCAGGTCTAAGTGGCGTCGTAGGTGCGGGTCCGCCAGCGGGTGGGGCGCCGGACCGACGAGAGCACCATCCGAACCGCCGCCAGCGGATCCGCCAGAGGGCTCAGCCACCAGCTGAGCCCTCTGCGTGCATAGCTCCCGCGCAGCGCGACCTGCAGGAGCACCCGGAGGCCGAGGAGCGCCGCGGTCAGGCCGGCGAGGAGATCGCGCAGCGGGGAGACCGGCAGCCGGGGCCAGACCGCCACGAGGGTGCACGCGAGCGGGAGGGTGAGCCCCTGCGCGAGGACGACGACGAGGACGTCCCGCCACTGCTGCGCGCGGCTCGCGGCGTCCTTGAGGTCGATCGAACGCCCCCACTCGCGCCACATCTGCCCGACGTTCGCATAGCTCCGCACCCGGTAGAGGCGCGAGCCATCGAGGAAGCCGACCGCGACCCCGCGAGTCGCGAGATGCCGGACGAGCGAGACGTCCTCGGCGAACGATTCGCGTACCGGCTCGTAGCCACCGTGGTGCAGAAGGACCTCACGCCGGGCGAGGAAGCACTGCCCATTGGCGAGGATCCGATCCGGGCGGACACGGGGATCCCCCGCCGCGCCGGTGCGATAGAGCAGCGAGACCAGCAGGGCGGGCTGCACCCAGCGCTCGGCGAGGCCCTGCCCGTCGAAGCAGGGGGAGAAGGAGACCACGTCGAAGCGCTCGCGGAGCGCCGCGTGGACGATCGCGGCCGCCGCACCAGGCTGCGCCTCCGTATCGGCATCGAGCCCCAGGACCCAGGGATGGCTCGCCTGGGTGAGCCCGTACTGCAGCGCCCACGCCTTCCCGATCCATCCGGAGGGGAGCGGCGGATCAGTGAGCAACCGGATCCGCGAATCCTGTCGCGCGGCGGCCTCCACCAGCGCACGCGTCCCATCGGTCGAACCGGAGTCGATGACGAGGATCTCCCGCACCGGGGCGCCCTGCGCCTGCACCCCACGCAGGCAGGGACCGATGCGCGGCGCCTCGTTGAGACAGGCGATCACGACGGTGAGCGCGGGGGCCTCGATCCCCTCGGGCCGGGGCCGCTCCGGGGGACGGCGCGTGCGCCCCCCGATGAGCCGCGCCGAGAGCACGGCGAGCACCCCACCCTGCACCGCGGCGAGCCCGCCGAGGAGTGCGTCGATCACGCGAGGCGCCCTCGCCTGGCGCGCATCCTACTGGATCGGCCCGGCGTTGATCTGATCGACGATGAAGGCGAAGCGGAAGGCCTGCTCCTTGAGGCGCTCGTAGCGTCCCGAGGAGCCCCCATGCCCCGCGCCCATGTGCATCTTGAGCAAGAGCGGGTTCGCGTCGGTCTTCGTCGCACGGAGCTTGGCCACCCACTTGGTGGGCTCGAAGTACCCGACGCGCGAATCGTTGAGCCCGCTCGTCACGAGCATCCGGGGGTAGGCCTTGGCCTCCACGTTGTCGTACGGCGAGTAGCCCTTGAGATAGCGGTACTCCTCCACCTTCTGCGGATTCCCCCACTGCTCCCATTCCTGCGCGGTGAGCGGGATGCTCGCATCGAGCATGGTGTTGATCACATCGACGAAGGGGACGTCGGCGACGACCACCTTGAACAGCTCGGGACGCAGGTTCGCGATGACCCCCATCAGAAGGCCACCGGCGCTCCCCCCGTTCGCCGCGAGGCGATCGGGATGGGTATACCGCTCCTTCACCAGATGATCGGCCACATCGATGAAGTCGGTGAAGGTGTTCATCTTCTTGAGCATCTTCCCATCGTCGTACCAGGGGCGGCCCATCTCCTGCCCACCGCGCACATGCGCGATGGCGTAGGTGAAGCCGCGGTCCACCAGCGCGAAGCGCTGCGAGCTGAAGGTCGGCTCGGTGGTGGAGCCATACGAGCCGTAGGCGTAAAGCAGGAGCGGCGCCTTGCCGTCCCGCACGAAGCCTGTGCGATGCACGAGCGAGATCGGGATCCGCGTCCCATCGCGAGCGATGGCATAGAGCCGCTCCACCTCGTACCGCGTCGGATCGTACCCCGGCACCTCCGTCCGCTTCTGCTCGATCCGCGTGCGCCGGTCCATGTCATAGTCGAACACCGTGTTCGGCGTCACGAGCGAGCTGTAGGAGAAGCGAAGCGCCCGCGCCTCGTACTGCGGGTTCTCCCCGGGGAAGACGCCATACGCCGCCTCGGGGAAGGTCACCTCGTGCGTGTCGCGCTTCCCGTCCAACGCCGTGATCCGCAGGCGCCGTAAGCCATCGCGCCGTTCGATCACGACCACATGATGCTTGAAGGGCATCACCCCCTCGACGAAGACGTCGGCGCGCGGCGCGAGCCAATCCTTCCACTGGGCGCGGCCGGGATTCGCCAGCGGGGCGGTCATGACGCGGAAGTTCTGCGCTCCCTCGTTCGTCACGAGGTAGAGCCCCCCCTCTCCCGGCTCCACCTCATACTCGATCCCCGGACGACGGCCCTCGACGAGGCGTGGCCGCTCCGTGGGACGGTCGGTGGGGATGAGATGCCACTCGCTCGACGTGAACGAGCCGCTCGAGATCAGGATCCACTCCCCGTTCCGCGAGCGCCGCACATTCACGTTGAAGAGGACGTCGTCGTCCTGATAGACCTTCACGTCCGCGCTCCGCGGGGTGCCGAGCACATGCCGCCAGACGGCATCGCCGCGCTTGGCGGAATCGGGGGTCATGTAGAACAACGTCCTGTTGTCGTTCGCCCACGCGAGGCCCCAGCTCAACTGCTCGATCTCATCCGGGAGCCACGTCCCTTTGCGGAGATCCCGGACGCGGAGGATGAAGTCCTCGTAGCCGGTGGTGTCGACGAGCACCGCGAGCAGCTGGTGATCGGGGCTCACCTCCATCCCGCCGAGCGCGTAGAAGGCATGGCCTTCCGCCTCGGCGTTCTGGTCGAAGTAGACCTCTTCCTTCGCCCCGAGGGAGCCACGCTTCCGGACATAGATCGGATACGGCTTCCCCTTCTCGGTGCGGCTGTAGTAGTACCACCCGTCGCGGCGCTCGGGGACCTGGCTGTCGTCCTCCTTGATCTTGGCGAGCATCTCGTCGTAGAGCTGCTGCTGGAGCCCCGCCGTATGCGCCATCATGGCATCGGTGTAGCGGTTCTCCGCCTCGAGGTACGGGATGGTCTCGGGGTGGTTCCGATCCTTGAAGTAGGCGTAGTCATCGACGCGGCGCTCGCCGTGGAGCACGGAGGCGACGGGGAGGCGCTTGGCGACGGGGGGGGTGGGCGACTGGGCGGCCATGGCGAGCGGGAGGGCGATCAGAGGAAGGCGCAAGGCGATGAAGGAGCGCAGATGCATCGCAGGGATCCAGGAGAGGGGGTGCCGGAAGTTACCGGAACGCCGAGCCACCCGTGAAGCGCTAGCTTTCCCATATGGCATCCACCGGCCGACGCCTCCTCGCCCTCTGGCGCCTCTGCGCCCGATTCCCCGGGGGCGCCTGGGTCTTCCAGCAGATCTTCGCGTGGACGGTCCCCTACTCCGCCTCGACGGCCCCGCGCGTCCGGGTCCTGGCGCCCGGCCATGCGGAGGTCGAGATCCCTGACCGCCGGGCCAACCGGCAGCATCTCGGATCCGTGCACGCCATCGCCCTGATGAACGTCGCCGAGATGGCGAGCGGGCTCGCGATGGTGAGCGGCCTCCCCGATGGGGTGCGGAGCATCGTCCGCGAGATTCGGATGGAGTACCTCAAGAAGGCGCGCGGGACGATC
>CAIVJV010000101.1 GCA_903906325.1 uncultured Gemmatimonadota bacterium | reverse complement strand
CGTCGGACCGGGGCCGACGTCCGGCCCCACCCGCTTCACATCAGCCGCTTCGGCTCTTTCTCGACCGCATCGTCGTGCTGCACGGTCCGCGACTCACCCGGCGGCAGCGCCTCACGCTCGGCCGGCGTCGCGATCTCGCGCTGCACGTCGTTCATGTTGCGCTTGAACTCACGGATCCCCTTCCCGATCCCTCCCATCAGCTCCGGCACCTTCTTGGCCCCGAAGACGACCAGGATGACCAACGCGAAGAAAATCAGCTCCCCTGGACCCAATCCGAACATGGACGACCCCCTTAGAACAGCGAGCGCGCGACGAGGTAGGCGGCGAGGACCCCGACGATGCTGAGCAGCGAGACGTCGAGCGCGATGGGCCCCAACCCGATGCTAATGATAATCAAGTCCAGGGAGAGGGGGCCGACCGCCGCCGTCATCCCCGTCGTCAGGAACTCCTTCACCGCGCCGGCCGGGAGGAAGAGGCGCAGCAGATGCGTCATGAAGCCCCCGACGATGAATCCACTCGCGAGGACGATCGCGTGGAACGCCGGCCGATGCTTCGAGGATCCTGTCGCCATCAGGCTCTCCGGTCGAGGACGAAGGCGAGGGCATCCGCCAGGGACTGTCGGACGTCGGAGGGCGGGATGTCCGTGAGCGCCTCGTCGGCTTGGGCTGCCCAGGCCTCCCCTTGCCGCCGCGCGTAGTCGAGCCCGCCACATTCCGTCACGATCCCGACGACCTCGGCGATCGATTCGTCACTCGGCACCGGATCCGCGAAGAGGGCGTCGACCCGACCACGCTGCGCACGGGACATGACCGGGAGCGCGGCGATCAGCGGCAGGGTCACCTTGTGCTCACGCAGGTCGAGCCCGGTCGGCTTGCCCGTGACCTCCTCCTGCGCGGTGTAATCCAGGAGGTCATCCGCGACCTGGAAGGCCATCCCCATCCGCTCGCCGAACTGCCGCATCGGGGCGCGGAAGCGCGGGGCACCGGCGAGGGCCCCCATCTCGCAGGCGGCGCCCACCAGGGACGCGGTCTTCGCGAGGATCAACCGCTGGTAATCGGCCTCCGAGAAACTGAGCGCATCGAACGAGGCCAGCTGCCGGAGCTCGCCGAGCGTCATCTCATTGGAGGCCTGCGTGAACACGCGCAGGGCCTCGAGATCGCCCAAGCGCACCAACTCGGCGATCGCCTTCGAGAAGAGAAAGTCGCCCATCAGCACCGCGACCTGATGACTGAAGAGCGCATTGAGCGTGGGTTGCCCTCGCCGCAGCACGGAGTGATCGACGGAATCGTCATGCACCACGCTGGTGAGGTGCACCAACTCGCTGACCGCCGCGAGCGGGAGCGCCCGATCCTCCGGGGTCCCCTCGACGGAGGAGGCGAGGAGGAGGAGCGTCGGGCGGAAGAGCTTCCCCCGCATCCCGCGCAGGTGGGCGTTCGCCGCCTGGACGATGTCGACGTCGGCCTGGACGATGCGCCACATCTCATCCGGTACGCGCTCGAGCCGGTCCCGGATCGGGGCCTGGATCTCACGGAGGCCGGGCACGGACGGCGCGGAGGGGAGGGGGGATTCAGGGGTCACGTCGCGATGCGTTCGATCGAAGGGGGGCGATCGACGAGCTCACGGAACCGCTCATCGACGGCGAACACCCTCTGATAATAACGACGAGCGTCCTCGGCGGCGCCACGGGCGAGCGCGAGGTGCCCGAGCAGGAGGAGGACCCCCACGGCGGACTGTTCGGTCGCCTCAGGCTCCGCGAGCGCACGCTCCAGGATCCTTCGTGCCTCGCCCGCGCGTCCGGTGGCGAGGTAGCAGCGCCCCAAGGCCTCCATGGTCCGGAGCCGCTGCCCCGACGTCTGCAGCGCCCGCTGGAACGCCTCGATCGCCTCGTCGAGGCGCCCCGCCTCGCGAAACGCGACGCCGAGCTCGTGATCGGCGGCCGGGGGCCGTTCGGCGACTCGAAGGCGCTGACTCGCGCGGTCGGTACGGTCCCGCCCCCACGCGCCGTCCGGGGCGTCGGGCACCGCCTCCCTCGCAGGGAGCGGAGGCGCGGGCTCAGCCAGCGCCGACAGGGCCTGGCGCGCGTCTGGATCCTCCGGGTCCATATCGAGGACGCGCTGGAACACGGCCGAGGCGCGCTGTGGCGCCCCGGTCCGTACGAGGGCATCGCCGAGGTCCATGAAGGCCGCGGTGAGTCGGGTGCGATCCCCGGTGCTGGCGGCCGACTCGACCCGCCGTTGCAGCTGCGCGATCGACTCCGAGGCGGTCGACCGCCGTGGTGCGGGCTCCACGAAGATGCTCCCGTCGAACACCCCAGTCGGACGCGGGACGTTCACCGCCCCGACATCGAGGAAGACGAGCCCATCCGCCGCGGCGGCGCGGGTCTGTCGCGCGGTCGAGAAGGTCACCGCCGGGTCGAGGGCGCGGAGCCGGTCGGCGACCCCCTCCGCCTCGGCGACCCTGCCCTGCCGTATCAATCGCCCATGCGCGAGCTGTAATTGCTCGATCGCCTCCTCGACCCGGTTCGCGTCGATCAACTGATCGGCGAGCAGGAGCCGCACGTCGTGCGCATCGGGGACGAGGTCCGCGAACTCCTGGAGGGCCCGGAACGCCTCGGCGCTGTCACCCTGCTGACGGGTCCGTTCCGCATACTCGACGAAATGCTGTCGTGCCTCGGCCCGGAGACCCTTCGCCACGAGGATGCGACCGAGGGTGAGGTGGACCGGGGTCCGTCCGGGGGCGTGCCGGAGGATCTTGTTGGCCAGGGCGATCGCGGGGTTGAGGAACCCCCCATTCGCATAGTGGTCGACGGCCCGTTCCCATATGAGCACCGCCTCGCTGGTCTCCCCGGTCTTGAGGAGGAGGTCCCCCAACCGGTTATACAGCGGGATGTCGACCGGTTCTGCCGTCCCGTCGTCGAACGCTCGCACGATCTCGCGGTAGGCCACGATCGCGCGGTCCGTCTGATTCCGCGCCTCGAGCTCGGCTGCGCGCCGCTTGCGTTCGGTGATGTCGGTCACAGCGCAAAGCTAGCGGCCCCCTCGGAAACGCGACAAGCGGACCCCGGTGGCGGTCCTGATGGGACGGCCAGGCGTGGCCCGCTCATCCGGCGTGTACGGGGCGCCCTCCGACCCAGGTGCGCTGACAGCGCCGATCGCCGTACCAGTACGGGATCTCCCGGTGGTCGCGCACATCGAACAGGGCGAGATCGGCTGCGAACCCTGGGGTGATCTGGCCGATCCGGTGCGCGAGTCCGAGGGCCGCCGCACCATTCACCGTCGCGGCGACGAACGCCTCGGCGACACTCAATCGCAGCTGACTGACGCCGAGGGTGAGGACGAGAGGGAAGTTCACGGTGGGGCTCGTTCCCGGGTTGAAGTCCGAGGCGAGGGCGACCGGGACGCCGGCCGCGATGAGGGCGCGGGCCGGAGCCTGTCGCGGGCGCCCGAGGAAGAGCATCGTGCCCGGGAGGAGGGTGGCCACCGTCGCCGCCGCCGCGAGCGCGCGAATCCCCTGCTCCGAGATGGCCGCCAGGTGGTCGGCACTCGTCGCCCCGAGCTCAGCGGCGAGCTCAGCGGCGGCCCCGTTCTCGAGTTCGTCGGCATGGAGCTTCAGCTGCAGACCGGCGGCACGAGCGGCGCCGAGGATGCGACGGGTCTCCGGGACCGTGTAGACCCCGGGCTCGCAGAACACATCGCAGAAGCGGGCAAGCCCCTCCCGGGCCACGGCGGGGATCATCTCCTCGGTCACGCGCTGGAGGTAGGCTTCCCGGTCCTGCGCCGTCTCGCGATGCTCGAGCGGCACCTCGTGCGCGCCGAGGAAGGTCGGGACGAGTCGGAGGGGGAGCTCGGCGGCGAGTCGCTGGATGACGCGGAGGGTGGTGAGCTCCGATTCGAGGGAGAGGCCGTACCCGGACTTGATCTCGACCGTGGTGGTCCCGTGCGCGGCGATACGCCGCAGGCGCTCGGTCGCGAGCACGGCCAGGTCGTCCGCGGTGCGGCTCCGCAGATCACGCACGGAGGCGTGGATCCCCCCGCCCCGCTTGGCGATCTCGAGATAGCCGATCCCGGCCGCGCGCATCTCCTGTTCCTCGTAGCGCGCGCGCCCGAAGATCGCATGGGTATGCGAATCCACGAAGCCCGGGGTGAGCACGCCGCCGGCGCAATCGACGATCGTGGCCGCGGGGTAGTCCGTGCGCAGCGCCGCGTCCGCGGCCACGGCGGCGATGGTGCCGTCCGCGGCGACGGCGACCCCGACCCGGTCCCGCACGACGGCATCGGCCTGTTCCGTCCCGCGCCGGGCCCGTGCCGGGCCCGCGCAGGTGACCACTTGGGACGCGTTGAGGAAGAGCTGGGTCATGGCGAGGCCACCAGATCCTGGAATCGGTTCAGGCGGAGCGGCGCCTGCGCCTCGCCCCGACAGGCATAGAAGCAACGATCGCAGGCGATCGGCTCGTACCCCGTGTAGTCGCGCCAATGCCCATCGGTCGGGAAGTCGGGGCAGCGGCGGATCCCCCCGTAGGGATCGATGTGCACCGTGTCCTTCCCAGACGCGCATGGGGTGGTCAGGTCGCCACGGACCCAGCGCGGGATCTGCGACAGATAGTGATCGGAGTTCGAGATCGTGCCGCGGCGTCGGCGCTTGAAGGCGAGGAGTTCGGCGATCAGCGCATCGACGCGGCGCTGATGGGCCGGCCCGAGCAGGTGCGCGCGGTTCCCGTTCTTGAAATCCGTATAGACGGAGAGGTTGACGCCGACGCGCATCGCCTCCGCCGCGCGCACGATGGGCAGGATCTCATCGAGGTTGTCGTCCTTGATGACGGTGTTGAAGCGCACGGTCATCCCCTCGGACCGGATGCGCTCCGCGGTCGTGAGGATCCTCGCGGTGAGCCCGGGGATGCCGCGCGCCCGATCATGGCGCTCGTCGAGGTAATCGAGGGAGATCCCGAACTGTCCGATCCCCGCATCCCAGAGGGCACGGGCGCGTTCGACGGAGAGCATCGCCCCATGGGTGAGCACCGTCATCCAGACCGGAGCGACCGCGCGATGCACGCCGTGCACCAACTCCTCGAGATCGGCACGCAGCAGCGGCTCGCCCCCGGTCCAGGTGATCATCATCGGATCGAAGGCCACCGCCGCGTCGACGAAGGAGCGGAGCTCCTGCGCCTTCATGTCCGACGAGGTCTTCCAATAGTCACAGAAGGGGCAACGCGCGTTGCACCGCATCGTGACCTCGAAGTTCACGAGCACGGGCCGCCGTCTGAGCCGGAGCCGCGCGTACTTCAGGCTGAACGGCAGGAGATGCCAGGGTCGGAACCGGGCGCTCAGCAATGGAGGGACGGGAGCTGGATCCCTTCGCGCGCCGCCGTCTCCCGGGCGATCTCGTAGCCCGCATCCGCGTGCCGCGCGACGCCGATCCCGGGGTCGTTGGTCAGGACGCGCTGCAACCGTTCCCGCATCGCCGGCGTGCCATCGGCGACGATGACCTGCCCCGCATGCAGTGAGTTCCCGATCCCGACGCCACCACCATGATGGAAGCTGACCCAGCTCGCCCCACTCGCCACGTTGAGCAGCGCGTTGAGGATGGCCCAGTCGGCGACGGCATCACTGCCATCCTTCATCGCCTCGGTCTCCCGGAACGGCGACGCGACGCTCCCGGTGTCGAGATGGTCTCGCCCGATCGCGATCGGCGCGGAGACCTCGCCGCGGGCGACGAGGTCGTTGAGCGCCATCCCGAACCTCGCGCGCGCCCCCTGCCCCAGCCAGCAGATCCGCGCCGGGAGCCCTTGGAAGTGGATCCGCTCCCGGGCGAGGGTGATCCAGCGCTTGAGGTGTTCGTCCTCGGGGAACATCTCGAGGACGAGCGCATCGGTGCGCGCGATATCCTTGGGATCCCCGGACAGGGCGGCCCACCGAAACGGTCCCTTGCCGGCGGCGAAGAGGGGCCGGATGTACTCCGGCACGAAGCCGGGGATCTCGAAGGCCGTCGTCACCCCGGCATCGAGCGCGACGGTCCGGATGTTGTTCCCGTAGTCGAACGCGATCGCGCCGCGCCGCTGCATGGCGAGCATCGCCTCCACATGCACGACGGCACTCGCCGTGGAGCGCCGCACGTAGGTCTGAGGATCGGCTGTCCGGAGCGCATGCGCCTCGGCGAGCGTCATCCCATGCGGCACATAGCCCTGGAGCATGTCGTGCGCGGACGTCTGATCGGTGACGACGTCCGGGATGTCCCCGCGTGCGATGAGCGCGGGGAGGACATCGGCGGCATTGCCCACCAACCCGACGGAGAGCCCACGCTGTGAGGCCTGCGCCTCGCGGACCCACCGCATCGCCTCGTCGAGGTCGTGCGTGATGCGATCGCAGTAGCCGGTGTCGACGCGTTTCTGGATCCGCGCGGGATCGACATCGACGCCGAGGAAGGCGGCCTCGTTCATGGTCGCGGCGAGGGGCTGGGCCCCACCCATCCCGCCGAGTCCCGCCGTGAGG
>CAIVJV010000100.1 GCA_903906325.1 uncultured Gemmatimonadota bacterium | reverse complement strand
GCGTTCAACATCCCGGTGGTGACCTTCGTCGATGTCCCAGGGTTCCTCCCCGGCGTCGCGCAGGAGCATGGCGGGATCATCCGCCACGGCGCGAAGCTCCTCTACGCCTACTGCGAGGCGACGGTGCCGAAGCTCACGGTGATCACGCGCAAGGCGTACGGTGGAGCCTACGACGTGATGAGCTCCAAGCACATCCGTGGCGACCTGAATCTTGCCTGGCCCTCGGCGGAGATCGCGGTGATGGGGCCCACGGGCGCGGTGGAGATCCTCTTCAAGAAGGAGATCGCGGAGGCGGCGAACCCGGCGGCGGCGCTCGATGCCAAGGTCACCGAGTACGCGGAGAAGTTCGCGAATCCCTATGTGGCGGCGAGCCGCGGCTATGTGGACGACGTGATCGATCCGCGGGAGACCCGCCCGCGCCTGATCGAGGCGCTCGACGCGCTGCAGGGGAAGCGCCAGCGGAATCCGGCGAAGAAGCACGGGTGCATCCCGCTGTGAGCGCCGCGAGGAGATCGGCGCCGGCCGCGGCGCCCGCCACGCGTCCGATCCGGCGTGTCTTGATCGCCAACCGCGGTGAGATCGCGGTGCGGATCGCGCGTGCCTGCCGCGAGCTGGGGATCGAATCGATCGCGGTCTACTCCGATGCCGATGTGGGGGCGCCCCATGTGCGCGCCGCTGACCACTCGGTGCACATCGGCCCCGCGCCTGCGGCGCAGAGCTATCTCCGTGGGGACCATCTGATCGAGGTCGCCAAGGCGCACGGGGCTGATGCGATCCATCCCGGGTACGGCTTCCTCTCCGAGCGGGAGTGGTTCGCCCGTGCGGTGCGCGAGGCGGGGCTGATCTGGATCGGGCCGCCAGCGGAGGCGATCGCGGCGATGGGCTCCAAGACCGCGGCACGCACGCTGGCCATCGCGGCGGGCACGCCCGTCGTGCCCGGCACCACCGAGGCGCTGCGGGATGCCACCCAGGCGGCGGAGCTCGCCGCGCAGTTCGGCTATCCGGTGCTCCTCAAGGCCGCGGCCGGTGGGGGCGGGAAGGGGATGCGCGTGGTGCGCGCGCCAGGGGAGATCGCGAGCGCCCTCGAGTCGGCGAAGCGTGAGGCCCAGAACGCCTTCGGGGATGACGCGGTCTACATCGAGAAGTACATCGAGGGGCCGCGCCACGTGGAGATCCAGGTCCTCGCCGATGCGCACGGCACCTGCGTGGCGGTCGGCGAGCGGGAGTGCTCGATCCAGCGCCGCCATCAGAAGATGATCGAGGAGGCGCCGAGCGTCGCGGTCTCGCCCGAGCTGCGGAAGCGGATGGGGGATGCCGCCGTCGCGGCGGCGAAGGCCGCAGGGTACGTGAATGCCGGGACCTGCGAGTTCCTCCTCGATGCGCACGGGGATTTCTACTTCCTCGAGATGAACACGCGCATCCAGGTGGAGCATCCCGTCACCGAACTCGTGACGGGGCTCGACCTCGTACAGTGGCAGCTGCGGATCGCGGCGGGGGAGAAGCTCCCGTTCGCAGAGGCACCGGAGCCGCGCGGATGGGCGATCGAGTGCCGCATCACCAGCGAGGATCCCGCGCATGGGTTCCTCCCCTCCACGGGGCGCATCACCGCGCTCCATCTGCCGAGTGGGCCCGGGATCCGCTGGGATGGGGGGATCGAGGTCGGGACGACGGTCGGGCTCTCCTACGATCCGATGCTCGCCAAGCTGATCGTGCATGCGCCGACGCGCGAGGCGGCGATCGCTCGGATGCGGCGGGCGCTGCAGGAGCTCGTGATCGAGGGGGTGGAGACCTCGTGTGAGTTCCATCTGCGGATGATGGATGATCCGGAGTACCGACGGAGCGCGGTGGATATCCAGTGGCTTGAGGCGAAGCTCCCTGCGTTGCTGGGGGCCGCTCCGCCGGAGGAGACGATCCGCGCCGCGGCGGTGGGGGCGGTCTTGCTCGCCGAGCGGGATCGCGAGGGGCGGGTGCGGCAGGTCGCGAACGGTGGCGCGCGCACGAGCCTGGGTGTCGCGGGCTCGGACGCCCCGAGCGAGCTGCGGGGCTGGGCGCGTCTCGCGCGTGACGAGTCGTTGCGCCGTCGCTGATCGCGCCGTCCGGATCCGTTGCACGTGCCGACCGCTCGAACCGTCTCGGTGGAGATCGCGAGCCTCGCCGC
>CAIVJV010000099.1 GCA_903906325.1 uncultured Gemmatimonadota bacterium | reverse complement strand
CGTCCCTCCGAGGGCCGGCGGTCCCACCGCCCCCGCCACCGATCACCGCCCCGATGCTCGCCGCCGCCGACTCCTTCCTCGTGCGGATCGAGACCTCCAAGGGCGCGATGGACCTCATGGTGCGCACGGCATGGGCCCCACGCGGCGCGGCGCAACTGGGGGCGCTCGTGCTCGACGCCTACTACGACGGCGGGCGCTTCTTCCGCGTCCTGCCTGGCTTCGTGGTGCAATGGGGGCTCGCCGCCGACCCGACGCGCACCGCCACCTGGCTCCCGCGCCGCATCCCCGACGATCCCGTCGTAGCGACGAATCGCCGGGGGACCGTGACCTATGCGATGGGGGGCCGGGACACGCGCACCACCCAGCTCTTCATCAACCTGCGGGACAACGCCCGACTCGACGGGATGGGATTCGCCCCGATCGGGGAGATCGTCGCGGGTCTCGAGGTCGTCGATTCGCTCCACGCCGGCTACGGTGAAGGGGCCCCGATGGGCAAAGGGCCATCGCAGGATCGGATCACGAAGGAGGGGGAGGCGTATCTCGCGGCGGAATTCCCCCTGCTCGACCGCGTGGCCGCGATGCGCGTGCTCACCCTCTGGCCTGACCCGCGACTGCTCCCCGCCCCGAGCGCCACCGCGCGGCCGGCCACGCGGCGATGACGCCGCCCCCCACCGACCTCGCGGGGTTCACCCATCAGTGGGTCCCGCGAGCGGGGGCTGAGCGCACCCTCCTCCTCCTGCACGGCACCGGCGGGACCGAAGCCGATCTCCTCTCGCTGGGGGAGATGCTCGATCCGACGGCGAACCTGCTCAGCCCGCGCGGGCAGGTGCTCGAGCACGGGATGTCGCGGTTCTTCCGTCGCGTGGCCGAAGGGGTCTTCGACCTCGAGGATCTGCACCGTCGCACCGACGGGCTCGCCGATTTCATCGAGACCGCCTCGCACACCTACGGGTTCGCGCTCCCAGCGCTCGTGGCGGTGGGATTCTCGAATGGTGCGAACATCGCCGCGAGCCTGCTGCTGCAGCGCCCCGCCACGCTACAGGCTGCGATCCTCCTCCGGGCGATGGTGCCCTACGAGCCGCCCGCGGTCCCTGACCTTTCGGCGCACCGCGCGCTCCTCCTCTCGAGCACGACCGATCCGATCGTCCACGCGGCACAGCCCGAACAGCTCGCGGCGATCCTGCGCCGGGGCGGTGCGGCGGTCACGCTGACCTGGGTCCCGGGCGGACATCAACTCACGCGCGCGGACCTCACGACGAGCCGCGAGTGGCTCGAACGCGCCTGACGGGACGCCCTACTTCTTCCGCGCTGGAGGGCGCGTCGTGCGCTTGCTCGTGCGCTTCGCCGCTCGCTTCGCCGCTCGCTTCGCCGCGCGCTTCGCTGCCTCCGCCCGCAGGCGCTTGCGGTAGGTGGCCTTGGATTCCATGATCGAACCGCGGCACCGCGCCGTCCCACAGCGACACCGGTAGCGGCGCTCTTCCTCGGCCGTCTCGTCGCCGCTCCGCTCGTACGCGTAGTCGTATTGGAGCTCCTCGCCCACGGCGATGTCGCGGAGCGCCGAGATATACACGCGCCCCCGCTGGATCTCCGGCTCGCAGTTCGGATCGCACGAGTGGTTGATGAAGCGCGCCTCGTTGCCCCCGTGCGTGGCATCGATCACCGTGCGATCGGTGACGGCGAAGAGGAAGGTGTGATGCTCGGCCATCGACTCGTCGTCATACCGGGCATCGGCCACGGCATGGGAGATGCGCTCCCCGGTGTACTCGATGAGGCGCTCCCCCTTGGCGATGGGACGGATGGCGAAGGCGCCCTGGCCGGCGATGGCGGAGCCTCGGATCTCGAATGGCAGTGAAGAAGACATGGCGCGAGAATCTAATCAGCGCCTCAATCCCCTCCCGATCTCGAGCCCCAGATAGAGCGTCCGCCGCGGCGCCGGCTCGAGGACGCGACCGAAGGCGCCGTTGATCGTGACCGCACCGATGAGGGGCTGATCGAGGAGGTTCTGCACCGCCGCGAAGGGCTCGACCTCCTGCGCCCCGATCCTCCCGCGCCACGAGGCCCGAAGCTGGAGAAGTCCGCGTCCCCATCCAGGCACGCGGAGGGTATTGGCGTCGTCGCCCCAGAGTGTCGATTGCAGGGTGTGGTCGGCGTCGAGGGCGAACCCGGCATGGGTGAGACGAGCACCGAGGCGCACCGCGGTGCGCGGCACACCGGCGAGCCGATTCCCGTCGAGGGTATCGAGCGCGGGCGCAGGCCGCGCGGCGGACGGCACGCGATAGCTGGTGAAGACATACTCCGCCCGCGTCCAAGCGGTGCGTAGCTCCAGGGCCCGATGCACCGCCACCACGACGCCGACCTCGGCCCCGCGGCTCCGCGTGCGTCCGGCGTTGCGGAAGAAGGCACGGCCGTTGGTCTCCAGATATTGCACGATCGCATCCCGCGCGCGGGCGTCGAAGACCGCGACCTCGTAGCGAAGGCGTGATCCCGCGACGGTCCCGCGCACCCCGACCTCGAGGGTGGCCGTCTGCTGAGGCCCGAGTGCGGGATTGAATCCCCCGAGGGCATCAGGCCGGGCGTTGAGTTCGGTGGTCGTCGGCGTCTCGAAGGCGGTCGACCAGTTGAGATACGGCGCGACCGTGGCATGCGGTCGTATGACGACGCCGAGATGGCCGCTCCACGCGCGCAAGGCGCGCGCACCAGAATCATCGTCGCCATCCGCGACGAACCGGTCCGCGACCGCGAAGGTGAGATGATCGAAGCGCCCTCCCGCGCTGACCGTGAGCCAGGGACGCGGGTCGAGCGACCATTGGGCGAAGGGACCGATGCCGGTCACGGTCTCTCGCTGATCGAGCAGCAGGGTGTCGGTCGCGAGCGCCCGCGTGCCGGCGGTCGCACGCCAGTTGCGCCGCCAATCCCGCGAGCGCTGGACGTCGAGCCCCGCGGTGAGTGCCCCGAAGGCACCGGCGGCGCCGAGCGACAGGGTGCGCTCCGCCCGCGCCCCGGTCACCACGCGATCAATCGTCGAATAGATCCCGTTGGTGGGGCCGGCGGGGGCCGGCGGGGGCGTCGCGAGGGGATTGTCGACCGAGCGTCCCTGCGCATACACACTCAGGCTCCAGGGCCGATGCGCCTCCCCGCCGCGAAGACGCGCCGAGAGATGGCGCTGCGCGATGGCACGCCGTGCCCCCCGCCGCACATTGGCGAGCGCGGCGGTATCAGGATTCGCGGCGTACTCCGCGAACGTGAGGGCCCCCGGATTGAATGCCGTCGGGGTCTCGGCGACCCCCGCGCGCAGCTCCAGGACGCGCGCGCCATCCAACGCACGGTCGAGCGCGAGCGCGAGTTGATCAGTCACGAACGCGCTGTGCTGCCGAACGCCATCGGCGGAGGTCCGCGAGACGGACAGCGCGCCGACGGTCGCCTCCCCTCGTCCACTCACGCGCACCTGCGACTTCCGCAGACCGAACGCGCCCTGCATCCATCGCGCCGTCACCCCGAGCGGATCGGGCGCGGACAGATCGGTGGTGAAACTCAACACGCCCCCCGAGCCATTCCCGTAGAGCGCCGAGGCGGACCCACGCAGCACCTCCACCCGGCCGATCGCCGCGAGATCGATGTTCGTGAGTTGGCTCTGCCCATCGGGGAGGGACTGCGGGATCCCGTCGAGGAGCACCTTGACCCCGCGTACCCCGAAGTTCGCGCGGCTCCCCGCCCCGCGGATGGAGAGGCGTTGGTCGACGGCCGCATTGTAGCGATTCGCGATGAGCACGCCGGGGATGTTGGCGAGCGCCTCGTCGATGCCGATGGTCGCCTGCCCGCGGCGGAGGTCACGCAGCGCTTGGGTCCCGACGGCCCACGGCACGCGTCGCAGCACCTCCGCGCGTCCTGTCACGGTCACCGCCACGGGCGCGATCCGCTGGACCCGGACCGAGTCCCGCTGCGTGGAGTCGACCTGCGCGTGCGCTGGGGTCCCGCCGAGGAGCAGTGCGCTCACCGCACCGATCCCCCACCGCGCGCCCGGTGACATCAGGGGGACTCGGGGCGGACGACGAGGCGTCGGAGCTGCG
>CAIVJV010000098.1 GCA_903906325.1 uncultured Gemmatimonadota bacterium | reverse complement strand
GGTCGAGCTCAGCCTCTCGATGGACAACGTCTTCGTCATCGCGTTGATCTTCGAGCATCTCAAGATCCCGCTCATCTATCAGCACCGCGTCCTCTTCTGGGGGATCCTCGGGGCGCTCGCGATGCGCGGTCTGATGATCGGGATCGGCGCGCAGCTCGTCGAGCGCTACCACTGGATCCTCCTCGTCTTCGGCGCCTTCCTCGTCTTCACCGGGCTCAAGATGCTCTTCTCGAGCGCGGCTGAGAAGGAAGC
The DNA here is from genome assembly GCA_903906325.1 of uncultured Gemmatimonadota bacterium. GTDB lineage: Bacteria > Gemmatimonadota > Gemmatimonadetes > Gemmatimonadales > Gemmatimonadaceae > Pseudogemmatithrix. The sequence continues at coordinate 1,607 of CAIVJV010000098.1, read as the reverse complement.
GGAGGTGGAGAGCGTGATCACCAAGTGGCTGCGTCGCCACTTCCCGGTCACCGACCAGTTCCATGCGCAGCACTTCGCCGTGCGCATCGGGGGGCAGTGGGTCCTCACCCCGCTTGCGATCGCCCTCGTCCTCGTCGAGACCACGGATCTCATCTTCGCGGTCGATTCGATCCCGGCGATCTTCGCGATCACCGCGGATCCGTTCCTGGTCTTCACCTCGAACGTCTTCGCGATCCTCTGCCTGCGCTCGCTCTACTTCGGGCTCGCGGGGCTCATCGCGAAGTTCCGACATCTCAAGGTCTCGCTCGCGATCGTCCTCACGATCGTCGGCGTCAAGATGCTCGGCGGGAAGGCGATCCGGGATCTGCTCGGTGACCACTCGAACCTGATCCTTCTCGCGGTGATCTTCACCGTGTTGATCGGTGGTGGGGTGACGAGCTGGCTCGCGGATCGAGGGAAGGCGCGCGAAGGGTAAGCCCGCCGCCGGTGCGATACGCCAGCAGCGCGTCGCACCGCCGCTCAGGTCACCCCGCGCAGCCGCAGGAACTTCTCGACCTCTTCCCGGTCCTCGACCACCTCGAGCCACCCCGGTTTCAGGGCGTGCCGTACGATCATCGCGCCCGTCTCGTTCGTGATCGAGATCGCGTCGGTGAAGTCGCACATCGCCACCGCGGTCTCCGGGAGATCGAACCCCGGCATCGCACTGTATTGGATGCTGTGCTCGGGTCCGAGGTCGGGGCGCATCTCGAGCCAGGTCACCCCGCGGAAGACAGTGATGTCGTTCGGGCGTGAGGTGAACGCCGAGTCGCGTGAGGGGAGTGATTCCTCATCGGGGAGGTAATCGGCGACGAGGCACGATACCTCGAACGCCGGTTCGATCTCCGCGCGGTCCACATGCACGTGCACCGTGCCCCCTTCGCGGAGGCGCACCCGGAACTGGCCCTCGGCCATCTCCCATCCCGCCCACCCCCGTTGCAGGCGGCGCAGGGCGTCGAGGGAGTCGGTGTCGGCGATGAAGCGATAGTCGCGGCGCATGATCCTGCGAAAGATATCGCGCCCGCGAAGCGCCTCTAGAACACGACGAGCAGAACCCCGACGACCACGAGGATCGCGACGAGGTCGAGCACGAGCCCCGCCCGCATCATCTCACGCACTCGGAGCTCTCCACTCCCGAAGACGATCGCGTTCGGCGGCGTCGCCATCGGGAGCGCGAAGCCGATCGAGGCGCTCATCCCGACCAGCACCATCAGGAGGAGCGGAGGCTGCTCGAGTGCCGCCGCCAGCGAGACCGCGATCGGCATCCCCATCGAGGCGGTCGCCGCATTCGAGGCGAGCTCGGAGACGAGCACCGTCATCACCGCGATCCCGAGCATCACCACTGGGAGGGGATAGTCGCGGAGCCCGACCATCCACCCTCCGATCGTCGTCGCGAGCCCACTCGTCTCCATCGCGGTCGCGAGCGAGAGCCCACCGCCGAAAAGCAGGAGCACATCCCAGGGGATCTCCCGCGCCTCGGTCCAGGTGAGCAGCGGGCGGACCGCGCCCCCCTGCGCACGCCCCGGGACCATGAACAACATCATCCCGGCGATCACCGCGATCCCCGCATC
>CAIVJV010000097.1 GCA_903906325.1 uncultured Gemmatimonadota bacterium | reverse complement strand
CGGCGTCCACGGGGCGTCGAAGGCGGCCGCCAGCTCCGCCGCGAGCGTCGTCTTCCCCGTGGACTCGGGACCGATCAGGATGACGCGGCGCGTTGCTCGTGCCATGTGCGGGTCCAATGGCGGTGGCCGGCGAGCGCGAGCGCGAGGAGCACCGCGTACTGCACCGCCGTCGGGATCAGCCCCTGGGAGATGAAGAGCCCGAGGCTGAGCACATTGATCGCGATCCAGACCATCCAGTGCTCCAGCAACTTGCGGGTCATCATCCATTGTGCGAGGACGCTCGCCACGGCGGCGATGGAATCGACGACCGGCATGGCGGCATCGGTGGTCCGGAAGAGGATCCAGGCGAGCCCGGCCGATCCGGTGATCCCGAGACCGAGGAGGGCGAACCCCTGGCGGCGCGAGGTCCGCGTGATGCGGATCGGTCCGCGGTCCGCGCCCCCGTGGAGCCATTCGTACCAGCCGTACGCCGACAGGACGATGAAGACCCCCTGCAGCCCCATGTAGGCGTACAGGCGCGCCGTCCAGAAGACGGCGAGGTACAGCGCGGCGCTCAGGATCGCGAGGGGCCACCCCTCGATCCGCTCGCGCGCGTTGCACCAGACGCAGGCGATCCCGAGCGCGGCGGCGAGGAGTTCGAGCGTGGGCACGGGGGGAGGCTATCCGTGGCGGGGGCAAAAGGACAGGCCGGGGCCCTCCCATCCCCTCGAGCCAAGGCATACCTTTCGGGTTTCACCCCCCACCGGATCTCATGGCGAAAGAAGAGGCGATCGAACTCGAAGGCACCGTCACCGAAGTGCTCCCCAGTGCGACCTTCCGGGTGCTGCTCTCGAACGGACACGACGTGCTGGCGACGATGGCCGGGAAGATGCGGCGCTTCCGCATCCGGGTGCTGCAGGGGGACCGGGTGACGGTCGAGGTCTCGCCCTACGATCTGAGCCGCGGGCGGATCACCTTCCGCCACAAGACCTGAGTCGCGCCGCGCGCGAGCGGCTGGTGCCGCACCGGTGATGACGACAGGGGCGCCCATCCAATAGGATGGGCGCCCCTGTTTCACGGTACGTCGGTTCGCGCCCTTCGGCGCGACGACTCAGTGCGCGGCCTGCGCCGCCGCCGGCTTGTCCGGCTTCTGGTACGTCGCCTTGTGGATCGAGTAGGCGGTCACGTTCGCGACGATCGCGAGGACGATGATCACGGCGGCGAAGCCCCAGCCGAGGGTGTTCGGATTGTGCGGCGCGGTGCTACCGGACATGCGGGTCACTCCAGACGAGGTCCATGGGGCCGATCCTGATCGATTCCCCTGCGGGTCGAACGCTAATCGCGGGTCTAGCGGTTCCGGAAGCGCTCGAGGTCTCGCCGGTCCCGCTTGGTCGGGCGTCCCCGCTCGGAATCCAGGGCGGGGGCCGCGCTGGTGAGCTGCCAGTGCAGCCGCTCGCGGGCGGTCCGGGAGCCCTCGGTCTCCTGGTAGAGCGTGGCGGCGAGGGCGGCCGGGCCCCGTCGCTCCGCCGTCCCCGTGACCACGACGATGTGCTCGTACGGGCCGATCCGCACCCGGACCTCATCCCCGACCTTCACCGCCTTGGAGGGCTTCACCCGCTCCCCATTCACCTGGACCTTCCCCCCATCGACGGCCTCGGTGGCGAGCGAGCGGGTCTTGAAGAACCGCGCCGCCCAGAGCCACTTGTCGAGGCGGACGGGGGTCGTCGCGGGAGCGGGGTCGCGCGGGGGCATCGGCCTAAGATATCGCGGGAGGGAACCGAGTCGCGGTGACCGTCGTATCTCTCCAAGCGTCTGTGACCGGAGGTCGTGCGCCGGTCCCTCACCCCTCATCGCCCATGCTCCACTCCCTCGTCGGTCTCGTGCCCCGTGCGGCCCTGCTCACCCTCGCCGTGGGCCTCGCCTCCGTCAACGGGCTGCGGGCACAGCAAGCGCTACCGACCCCGCAGGCGCTCGCCGCCCGCCACGACTCGCTCGTGGGCGGACGTGCCGCCCTCGAGGGGTATCGCTCGATGCGGATGCAGGGGACGCTCGCCGTGACGGCGATGGGGCTCGAGGCCCCGCTCGAGATCCTCAAGGTGAAGCCCGATCGGTACCTCTTCCGGGCCCAGCTCGGACCGATGGGGGAGCTCCTCTCCGGCTTCGATGGGGCGCATGCCTGGGCGATCCAGCCCGGGATGGGGCCCACCCTGGTGACCGGCGCCGAGGGGCGGTTGATCCAGGATCAGGCCGATTTCTTCGCCGACCTCCACGACCTCTCGCGCTTCGATCGGGTCGAGACCGTCGATCAGACGACCTTCGAGGGCCGCCCGACCTACCGCGTGCGGATGACGCGTCCGACGGGCGAGGTGCTGACCGAGTATTTCGATGTGGAGACCGGGCTCAGCGCCGGGGTGAGTGCCTCGGTCTCGGGCCCGATGGGGCCGATGGAGCTGGTCTCGGTCTTCCAGGGCTATCAGCGCTTCGGTGGGGTGCAGCGTCCCACGCGGACCATCCAGCGCAACCCGCAGTTCGAGACCCTGTTGACCATCTCCGCCATCGAATTCGATGGCGTGAGCGAGGAGGCCGTGGCGATGCCGGCGGCGGTCCGGGCCCTGATCCCCCCGCCCTGAGTCCCCGGGTCGCTGACCCCACCTGTGCCATTGTGGTGCAACGATTTACGTTGTTCTGGAACAGAATCACTCCCCTTTGACGCCGATGCATCGACCGCTCCCTGAACGCCTCACACGCGACATCCTCGGACGGCTCCGCATGGAGGAGCCGCCGGAGGGATGGCGAGAGGACATTCGTCGGATGGCACTCCCTGAGGCGCCGGCCGCTGCGCTCACCGAGGGGGTGGTGGAGGTGGGGCGTCGGGCGGGGCTCACCTTCGTGCGCCGGTCCGCCGGGCGCGGGGATTGGGCCCGCGTGCTTGCGCGAGGGACCGCCCCGCTCCTGGTGATCGGCGACGACGCGGATGGGGTGACCCGGGTGGCCATGATCGATGACGTGGGGGCGGGGACCCTGACCGTCCGATTTGGAGACGCCGAGGGGTTCGCCGCGCCGGAGCGGATCGAGGTGCCCGATCTTTTCACGCGGATCGCGGGACCCGAGGGCGTGGTCGTCGTGCTCTTCCCTGTGGGTGGGGTGCAGCCGACGTCGCTGGAGGCGGCCGAGAAGGCGGGTCCGCTCGAGCGGCTTGGGCAGCTCCTGCTCATCGAGAAGGGGAACATCGGGCTCGTCTACGGCTATGCGACCCTCGTGGGTCTCCTCAGTCTCACCCTCCCGCTTGGGGTGCAGGCGATCATCGGGCTCGTCTCCGGCGGGCTCTTCCTCCAGCCGGTCGTCCTCCTCATCGGGTTCGTGGTCGCGGGAACGCTGGCGACGGGCGCGCTCCAGGTGTTGCAATTGGCGGCGGTGGAACGGATCCAGCAGCGGATCTTCGCGCGCGTGGCGCTCGAGTTCTCGCTCCGCGTGCCGCGCATCCGTACCGAGGAGGCGTGGCGCGAGGATCTCCCCGAACGGATGAACCGGTTCTTCGAGGTCGTCACCATCCAGAAGAGCTTGGGCAAGCTCCTCACCGGCACCACGACGGCGCTACTGCAGGTGATCTTCGGGCTGCTCCTCCTGACCTTCTACCACCCGTACTTCACCCTCTTCGGGCTCGGGCTGGTGATCACCCTCGCCCTCATCGTGCGCTACACCGGGCCGCGCGGGTTGGAGACGAGTCTCCTGGAGAGCGCGTACAAGTATCGGACCGTGCATTGGCTCGAGGAGGTGGCGCGTGCGGCGACCACCTTCAAGGCCGCGGGACGGGCGACGCCAGCGCTCGACAAGATGGACGGCCATGTGGCGGGATATCTCCGCTACCGGCAGCGGCATTTCCGCGTCCTCGTGATCCAGGCATGGGCGGCGATCGGGTTCAAGACGATCGTCACCGGGGCCCTGCTGATCCTCGGGAGCCTGCTCGTCATCGACCGGCAGATCACGCTCGGGCAGTTCGTCGCCGCCGAACTCGTGATCGTCACGGTGCTCGCGGGGATCGAGAAGCTCGTGGGGTCGCTCGCCGAGGTCTATGATGTGATGACCTCGGTCTACAAGCTCGGTGGGGTCACCGACCTCGCGGTGGAACCGGCGGTCGGGCTGGCGATCCCGGCCCGCGCCGGCGGGGTGGCGCTCCAGGTCGATGGGCTCGTCTACCAGTATCCCGGGAGCGACCGCGCCGCCTTGCAGGACGTCACCTTCACCGTGGCCCCTGGGGATCGGATCGCGGTCACGGGGGCTGATGGGTCGGGGGAGTCGACGCTCCTCGCGGTCCTTGCGGGGCTCCTCACCGGGTATCAGGGGACGGTGCAGGTCGATGGATTGAGTCTGCGCGATCTCGATCCCGCCACCCTGCGCGACCGGGTGGGCCTCCTCCTCAACGACGCCGATCTCTTCGAAGGGACCGTCGAGGAGAACATCACCCTCGGGCGCCCCTCGGTGGGGACGGCGGAGGCCATGGCGGCCCTCTCCGTCGTCGGCGCGGCCGATCAGGTGCAGCGCTTGCCGCTCGGCTTGCGCACCCCGCTCGCGGGCGGGGGGCGCGGATTGCCGTCCACGTTGCGGACGCGCCTCCTCATCGCCCGGGCAATCGCCTCGCGGCCCCGACTGCTCCTGGTCGATGAATGCCTCGCGACCGTCGAGCCCGAGGCGCGACGCGCGCTCGTCGCGGCGCTCACCGACCGATCGGCGCCGTGGACGCTGGTGATCGTCGCGCATTCCCACGACCTCCTGGCCCTGAGCGATCGGGTGCTGGTCCTCGATGACGGGCGGCTCCAGCT
>CAIVJV010000096.1 GCA_903906325.1 uncultured Gemmatimonadota bacterium | reverse complement strand
GCCACGCAGGTGGAGACCGCCCCGCCGACGATCGTCGTCTTCGGGAACCACCCCGAGTTGGTGCAGGAGCACTACATTCGCTACCTCCACAACGGCTTCCGGGCGAAGTGGGGCTTCGCAGGCAATCCGCTGCGGATCATCCTGAAACGGAAGAGCGGACGGAACTGAGATGCCTCCCATCGGTGCGCTGGCCATCGGCTATCTCGCGGGGTCGATCCCCTTTGCCTATCTCGCGGGGCGCCTGCTCAAAGGGATCGACCTGCGCACCGTCGGCTCCGGCAACCTTGGCGCGACCAATGTCTATCGCACCCTCGGCGCGCCGGCGGCGGTGGTCGTGCTCCTGCTCGACGCGCTGAAAGGGGCGCTCCCGGTGATCCTCCTCCCGGGTGTGGTCACGAATCTCCGTCCCGGGATCGGCTCGCTGCAGCTCCTCACGCTGGGGATCGGTGTGACCGCGATCCTCGGGCATGCCAAGCCGATCTTCCTCCTCTGGAAGGGGGGCGGGAAGGGGGTCGCGACCACGGCGGGGGTCTTCGCCGCGCTCGCCCCGACCGCGCTCGCGATCGTACTCGGACTCTTCGTGGTCATCCTCTGGCGCACGCGGATCGTCTCGGTGGCCTCCATCGGTGCGGCACTCGGTCTCCCCTGGGCGGTGCTGATGACCATCGGGCCCGCCTCGCCCCTCGTCGCCGTCTCGATCTTCGTCGCGCTCTTCGTGCTCTGGACGCACCGCGCGAATCTCGCACGCATCAAGGCCGGTACCGAGCCGCGGATCGGGAAACCGGGGAGCGCTGCGCCAGCCGCCGCATCCCAAAAGAAGGGAGGCCGCTGATGCGCTGCACCGTGATCGGCGCGGGTGCCTGGGGGACCGCGCTCGCGAACCTCCTCGCCGAGAACGAACACGAGGTCCGTCTCTGGGCCTTCGAGCCCGATGTCGCCGAGGCGATCAACCGGCGGCATGAGAACCCGCGCTTCTTCGCCGATGTCCCGCTCCATCCCGCCCTCGTCGGGACGTCGGAGATGGCCGAAGCGCTCGCGGGGAGCGAGCTGGTGGTCTTCGTCCCGCCGTCGCACGCGTTGCGTGCCGTCGCCGCACAGGCCGCGCCGCATCTCCCCGTGGGGGTCCCCCTCGTCGTCGCGACCAAGGGGATCGATCGCGAGAAGCTCTGTTTGATGACCGATGTCGTCACGGAGACCTGCCCGGGGCATCCGATCGTCGCCCTCTCTGGGCCGAGCTTCGCGCTCGAGGTCGCGCTCCATCTCCCGACCGCGCTCGTCGCCGCCTGCGAGGATCTCGAGGTCGCGGAGCGGGTGCAGACCGCCCTCAGCACCTCGGGCTTCCGCGTCTACACGCAACGGGACGTCGTCGGTGTGGAACTTGGCGGGGCGCTCAAGAATGTGATGGCGGTCGCGACGGGGATCGCCGATGGGCTCGAGCTCGGGAACAACGCGCGCGCCGCGCTCATCACTCGGGGGCTCGCCGAGATGACGCGCCTCGGGGTGAAGCTCGGGGCCGATCCCGCGACCTTCGCCGGGCTCGCCGGCCTCGGTGACCTCGTCCTGACCTGCACTGGCGGGCTCTCGCGCAATCGCGCGGTCGGGCTCGAGATCGGGCGCGGCGCCTCGCTGCAGGATGTGCTGCAGGGCCGCGAGTCCGTGGCCGAGGGCGTCGCGACCACCGAGACCGCCAAGGCGCTCGCCGATAAGCTCGGCGTCGAGATGCCGATCGTGAGCGCGGTGCATCGGGTGCTCTTCGAGAAGCAGCCCCCGCGCTGGGCGTTGGTGGAGCTCATGACGCGCGACCTCAAGGACGAGCGGCAGTAGCGATGGCGACCGACGATCCGATCCGCGAGTTCTACTCCATCGGTGATGTCTGCGAGCTCACCGACCTCAAGCCGCATGTCCTGCGGTATTGGGAGAGCCAGTTCCGCTTCCTGAGCCCGGCCAAGAACCGGGCGGGGAACCGCGTCTACACGCGACGCGAGCTCGAGTTCGTGATGCTCGTCAAGCATCTGCTCTACACCGAGAAGTACACCATCGAAGGGGCCAAGCAGCAGCTCGATCAACGCCGCAAGGATGGCGGGGTCAAGGCGGCGGCACGCCAGGGGCTCGACGCGCAGACCGTCCTCCTCCTCGAGCAGGATCTCCTCGGCATCCTGCAGGCCCTCGACTCCGACACCCCGACCTCCGACTGATGCGCCTCCTCTGCTCGAATGATGATGGGATCCTCGCCAAGGGCCTCGCCGTGCTGGAGCGTGCGGCGGCCCCGCTCGGGGAGGTCTGGACCGTCGCGCCGGACCGTGAGCAGAGCGCCACGAGCCACTCGCTCACCCTGCATCATCCGCTGCGCCCGGTACAGCTCGGGGAGCGACGCTGGCAGATCGATGGCACCCCGACCGACTGCGTGATGCTCGCGATCGAGGCGCTGATGCCGGAGCGCCCCGATTTCGTGCTCAGCGGGATCAACCATGGCCCGAACATGGGGGAGGACGTGCTCTACTCCGGCACCGTCGCCGCGGCCATGGAAGGACTTGCCCTCGGTGTGCCGAGTATCGCCGTCTCCTTCGCTGGGCGCGTGCTGCATGGGGCCGACGATCTCCTCGATGAGCAGGTCGAGGTCTTGGCCCCGATCCTCAAGCATCTCACGAGCCTCCCCGATCTCCCCCCTGATACGCTGCTCAATGTGAACCTCCCGCGCTGCGCCCCCGCCGAGGTGAAGGGGGTGCGGCTCACGCGGCTCGGGCAGCGCGTCTTCTCCGATTCGCTGACCAAGATGAAGGATCCCTGGGGGCGGCAGATCTATTGGATCGGCGGCGGGACGGTGGAGTGGAGCGGCAGCGACGACGCCGACTTCCAGGCGGTGCGTGACCACTATGTGTCGATCACCCCGCTGCACCTCGATCTCACGCATCGTGCGCGGCTCGAGGACACGGAGCGGTGGTGGCGGCCGCTGTAGCGCGCCAATTCGGTGGGGCGCGTCGCCGCCTCATCGAGGAGCTCGAGGCCAAGGGCGTCGGCGATCTCGCCGTGCTCAAGGCCTTCGACGATGTGCCGCGGCATCACTTCGTCCCCACGGGCGTGGCGCATCGCGCCTATGAGGACGCCCCCCTCCCGATCGGGCATGGGCAGACGATCAGTCAGCCCTCGGTCCATGCGCGCTTCCTCGCGCTCCTCAGGCTCACCGGACGTGAGCGTGTCCTCGAGATCGGCACCGGCTCGGGCTTCCAAGCGGCACTCCTCACGCGGCTCGCAGCGTCGGTCTTCTCGATCGAACGGATCGCCGCCCTCGCCGAGCAGGCGCGCGAATGCCTCCGCGCGTGCGGAATCGAGCAGGTGATCCAGCGCGTCGGCGACGGGACCCTCGGCTGGCCCGAGTTCGCCCCCTTCGACGCGATCCTCGTCGGGGCCGCCTCGCCGGAGATCCCCGTCCCCCTCACCGAGCAGCTCGCCGTCGGGGGGCAGCTCCTCGTCCCGGTGGGCGACAAGCAGGGGCAGGCTCTCGTCCGGGTCGTCCGCACCGCGGATGACTTCCGCCAGGAGCGCCTCGACCCGATGCGATTCGTCCCGCTGATCGGGGCCCATGGGTTCGAGGCGTGAACGTTTCCGCCCATGGCGAGGTATATTCCGGTGAACCTTTCAGGAGTGATGGCATGACCGGTCGGACCCGTCGGTGGTGGACCGTGGCCCTCACGGTGGTCGCACTGCTCGTCACAAGTCGTCTCGCGGAGGCCCAGCGTGGGGGCGGGGAGGGGTTCCTCTTCTTCGAGCCCGGGGCGCAGGTGACCATCTATGGGG
>CAIVJV010000095.1 GCA_903906325.1 uncultured Gemmatimonadota bacterium | reverse complement strand
TGCGGCGTCGTGAGGCATCCGACTCAGTTGCCGAGTTCTTCGAGGCGCGGGTTCACGATGGAATTATAGATGGAGCCGAAGGTGAAACTGATCCCCACCCCGCCGTTGAGGCGGTAGGCCGTGGCGAGGGCGCGCTGCCGGGTGAGGACCTCGTCGTCCGAGGCGCTCCCGCGCGCCAGGAAGAGCTGGTCGTTCACCTTGGCCGCCTCGCCGCGGAGCTCGAGGGAGAGCCCACGGGTGAGCCGGATGTTGGTGCGGCCATTGAAGCTCAGGCTGTTGATCTTGGCATCGTGCAGGTACTGGGTGAAGCGCAGGGCGGCGTCGATGGTCCCCCAAGTCTGCCGGCTCTCGCCGGCGACGATCGCGCGGGCGACCGGCCGGAACTCGGTGCGCTGCCCGTAGATGGTCTCCTCGGTATAGTCGAAGTAGCGCCCCCCGATGGAGAGGATCCCGAGGAACTGCCGGCTCGTCGCCTCCTGCCATGGGAAGAGATTGTACTCGGCGGCGGCCTCGAGGGCGCCGTAGAGATCCTGGTTCCGGAACTCGGTGAAGCCGGCGTTCGCACGTCCGGCCACCGACCAGTGGTCGCTGAGGCTGCGCACGATGCGCGCCCCGCCATCGGCATTCCGCAGGACGAATCGGCGCTCCGTGGAATCGGAGAGCTTAAATCGATTGAAGCGGTATTCCTGCCCACCCCAGAAGGTGACCTTCCACTCCTCGGTGATGCGTGAGGCGCTGACGTTGCTGGTGAGCTCGTAGTTGCTCGCGCGGCTCTCCGCGGCGCCGCCGCCGTTCCCCCGGATCCGATAGACCCAGAGGTTCCAGGGATCCTCGACGGTGTTGAGCGCCGGGGCGGCGGGGGCGTTCGCCGGGGCGGTATAGGTGAGCGCGAAGCGCTCCTGTCCCGGGAGGCGCGTGAGGTAGGGGACGAGCCCGAGCTTCATCATGCGCGCGAGCTCGCGGCGACGGACGTCCTCGGTCGTGTTGGGCGGGAGCTGGGTGACCAAGGTGTCGAGACGACCGGCGAAGCGCCGTTGGCCGAGGAAGGTGAGGGTGTACTCCCCACCGCCGCTGGCCGTCCCGATCCGCGTGATCAGGAGGTGGACATCCCCGTCGAGCCGATCCTGCGTCCAGAGCGCGAAGGGGAGTTCGTTGATGAAGAAGTTCCGGTCACACCCGCCGAACTGACAATCGAGGAAGACCCGGAGGCGGGGATCGCGCTCGCTCTGGGCGGTGGCGGCGGTGGGGAGGCCGAGGATCCCGAGCGCTCCGAGGAGGAGGGCGCGGCGAAGGTACCGGAGGGTGGGCATAGGAGCACTACGTGGGGTGCGGCGCGAACGTTGGCGTCCGCGCTGTGCTCACCGCGCGTGACGGAGTCCCAGGTGCAGGAGCCGCTCGAGCAGCTCGGGATAGGGGAGTCCCCCGTGCGCGGCGGATTGGGCGAACTCCTCTTGCCGTGCGATGTCGGGATTCGGGTTCGCCTCGAGGAAGTAGCTCCGTCCCTCGGCGTCGAGACGGAAATCGATGCGCGCATAGCCGCTGAGCTCGAGCATTCGGTAGATCCGTTTGCTCTCCCGGATCAGCGACGTGACGAGCGCCTCTGGGAGCTCGGTCGCAGGACCGATCACGACCCCGGTGCGCTCCTGATAGATGGGATCGTGCTTGAGACGCTCGGTGGCGATGAGGGGCTCGTGGGCACCGAGCGAGGTCTGCCGGAGCTCCCAGGGGGCGAAGGCGGTGAGCCGCGCGTCACCCAGCACGCTCACCGAGAGTTCGCGACCGACGATGAACTGCTCGGCGATCGCATCGTGGCCGATCCGTTCGTGGAGGAAGCGCACCCGCTCCGCGAGCTTCTCGTCGGACTCGACCACCGAGGCCTTGGCGATCCCGAGTGAGGCATCGGCCACG
>CAIVJV010000094.1 GCA_903906325.1 uncultured Gemmatimonadota bacterium | reverse complement strand
GGCGGGTCGTCGGCGCGGGCTGGGCCGCCGGACGCGCCTGCGGCATCGTGCGGATCCGCGCGATGACCTTGTCCGAGAGGTCGAGGTTCTTGTCCATCGCCACGATGGGATTCGCCTGCGCCCCCATATCGAAGATCATCGCGTACCCCTCCGCCGCGCGGATCATCTCGAGGGCCTCGCGGATCTGATCGAAGAGGGGCTGCATCGCCTCGGCCTGCTTCGCCTGCGCCTCCTGCTGGAGCACCTCGAGGGTGTCCCGATAGCGCGCGTCGAACGCCTGCATCTCGGTGAAGCGCTTCGTGCGATCCGCCTGCGTGAGCGTGGCGGAGTCCTTCTGGAACGAGGTCAACATCGCATTCAGCGAGTCGACCATGACCTTCTCGCGCACGCCGAGCGCGTCGATCTCCGTCCGGAGTCGGGCCTCGATCTGATTCCGACCGGGCATCTCCTGGAGGATCTTCCGCGTATCGACGAAGGCCACCTTGGTCTGGGCGGCGGCCGGCACGGCCACGGCCGCGAGGGTGAGAGCGGTGAGGACGAGACCGCGAAGTTGGACGAACATGGGGATGGACACTCCGAAGGGTTAGAAGACCTGGCCGAGCCGGAAGTGGAGCTGCCACTTCGGATCGGGACGACCGAACGCGTCACGCCGATCGAAGCCGTAGGCATAGTCGATGCCCAACGGACCGAGTGGTGTGACGGTGCTGAGACCGACGCCAGAGCCCCGGAAGAGTCGCGTGGGATCGAAATCCCGCGGACGCGCCCAGAGGTTCCCGGCATCGTAGAACACGTTGATATAGACCGACTGATTGAACCGAAGCCCGACCTCCGCCGTGCTGACGAAGAACGCGCTCCCGAACGACTCCCGCTGGGCGTTGAAGGTCCCCGTGGCCGTCGTGAAGCCGTTCGGTGTGATGGAGAACTCGGGATACCCACGGAGCGGCTCGCCGAACTGGACGCCGCCGAGCGAGAACTGCTGCGACCAGAAGAACTGACCCGGATCGCCGAAGACCATGCCCGAGCGCGTCGAGAGCCCGAACGTCACCCGCAACGGTTGCGTCCCGGGCTTGGTCCCCCCGATCCGGCCGATGATGGTGTAGTTCCGGAACTCCGTGGTGTAGCGCTGGTAGGTCGCCGTGCCCCCGAGGGGGCCGCCATTGAACGCCGCGCTGAACGACTGGAGCTGCCCTTCCGTCGCGAACGGCATGTCGAGGCGGGTGTCGCGGCTGATGTCGATCCCGACCGTGCTCCGGATACACCCCGCGCACTGATCGGTGGTGACCGTCCCGAGGAGCCCATCCGTCCCGAAGCGGACCCCCTCGAGCCCGTACGATACGAAGACGCGAGCGAACCGGCTCCGCGGGAAGGGGAACCCGACCCGCAGCGTCCCACCGGTGCGCGTGGTGCGCCCGAGGTCCGCGATCCGGAATCGCGCCTGGGAGCGGTAGGCGTTGACCTGCCCCGAGATGAGGGACCCGCGGATCTGCGGGTCCACGTAGGACGAGTTGAAGTCGTTGATGAACTGCCCGTACTGCCACTGCAGCGAGCCCCGCTTGCACTTGCCGAAGAGGTTCGGCTGCTCGAGCCCGACGAACCCGCCGAGCCCCACGCCCTGCCCCACCGAGGCGCCGAAGTTCACGTTCCCGGTCCGCTTCTCCTTCACCCGGAAGACGATGTCGACATCCCCCGCGTCGTTCGCGGGCCGCACGTCCGGGAAGGGGAGCGGCGCCTCGAAGAAGCCGAGGTTCGAGATGCTCCGCCAGCTGCGGATCATCCGCTCCTGATTGAACACGTCCCCGGGGATGATGACCAGCTGGTCCCGGATGCAGTTCTCGACGGTGAAGTCGTTCCCGAGGATATCGACCCGATTGATGATCGCGGGGGTCCCCTCCTGGATGTCCCACCGGAGCCGCACGTAGCCCGCACTGTCGGAGGGATCGCGCTCGATCACGGGCCGGACCTGGGCGTAGATGTAGCCCTCGTTGCTGTACAGCGTGCTGATCTGCTGCGTCGCCTCGTCCCAGCGCGAGCGATCGAAGACATCGGTCGCCGGGGCGCGACGCCGCACGAGCCCCTGCACCCGCTCGGTGAGCGAGGGCGCCCGCGTCGTGAAGGGGTAGCGGGCCGCG
>CAIVJV010000093.1 GCA_903906325.1 uncultured Gemmatimonadota bacterium | reverse complement strand
TCGGGTGGCGACGATGCCGATCGACCCCGAGCGCTGGCCCGAGATCACATTAGCCTCGGACGATCCCCCGCCGCTCCGTGCCCTCGTGGCGCAGGTGGATGCGCAGCCCCTCGCCCAGCCGGTGGTCCCCGACACCACGTCCGTCAGCCGCCCCTACCACCCATGGCGACATCTACTCTATCCCACCGGCTTCACCGTCGCGCTCCCACCGGTGAGCCCCACGATCGGTGCGACCCTCAGCTCACGTGACCTACTCGGGACCTTCGCGGCGGATCTCAGCGCGAGCTACGACCGCACGGAGCGGACGGGATCCGGCTCGATCGCCCTGACGTCGGCCGCCTTCCCGCCCATCGTGAGCGCGTGGGTCGGGGTCGGTGATCGTCGCGACGTGTATCCCGCGGTCACGGTCCGCGGAGAGCCCCAGCCGGCGGGGGCGTGGCGATGGCGGGAGCACACCCGTGGCCTCCGCGCCGAGCTCCCGCTCAATCTCACGCGCGACCACCGGTCCACGCAGCTCAGGGTCTTCGGTGCCGTGGAGGAGACGCGGGTCGAGGGGAGCACCCTCCCCACCACCTTCGTCTCCGACGAGGGGAGCGTGCGCCCGCTCACGGTCGGGGTGTCAGCGTATCGGGGCTATCAGTGGATCCGTGACATCGTCCCGGTCCGCGCGATCGCCCTCCAGGCGTTCCTGCGCTCGACGCCGCTCGGCGGGACCTTCGACGGACGCCAGCTCACCGCGCGGGCCCAACTCTTCCGACCGGGGTTCGGGGCGCATCATGGGATCCGCCTCGACGTCGGGGTGGATCATCAGGCGCTCCGTGCGACCCCCACGAGTCCGATCCCGTATCGCTTCGCCTCGGCGCTCCCCTTCGCCCGCGGCTATGTGGCCCAGACGGCGCCGCGCGCGGTGCGTGGGAGCGTCGACTATGTGTTCCCCCTCTGGTATCCGGACCGCACCCTCCTGCGGTCGATCCAGCTCCAACGGGTGCGGGGCGCCCTCTTCGCCGATGTGATGCAGACGACCGCGCGGCGATTCATCGAGGGCGATCCCGTCGAGCAGCGGACGCGCTGGCGTTCCGTCGGTGGGGAACTCTGGGTCGACGCCGCCTGGTTTCACCCCGAGGTGATGCTCCCCGTGGGTCTGCGGTACGCCTGGCGGCTCGATGGGCCCCGCGGGGGACAGGTCGAGTTCATCCTCGGGATGTGAGCGGGCGCGCCGACGCCGGCGCGTACCGGCGTCAGGCGGAGAGCGCGGCCTCGATCTCGCGAGCGATCCGGTCGACGCTCGGCAACACCGCCTCGAGCAACACCGGATGGTACGGCATCGGGATGTCCTCCGGCGCGAGACGGCGCACCGGCGCATCGAGATGCCAGAATGCCTCGTGGGCGACGACGCTCGCGACCTCGGCGCCGAAGCCCGCGGTCAGATTATCCTCGTGCACGACGAGGCAGCGGCCGGTCTTCGTCACGGAGGCGAGCACGGCGGCGCGGTCCCACGGCGCGATCGTGCGCAGGTCGATCACCTCGACCGCTCCGTCGAAACGTTCGGTGGCCTCCACACAGCGGTGGACCATCGCCCCCCAGGTCACCAGCGTGAGCGTGGTACCGGCGCGTACGAGACGGGCCTGCCCGAAGGGGAGCACGTAGTCATCGCCCGGATACGGTGAGGCGCCATCGCCGGTCATCAGCAGGGACCGGTGCTCGAAGAAGACGGTCGGGTTCGGACTGCGCATCGCCGCGCG
>CAIVJV010000092.1 GCA_903906325.1 uncultured Gemmatimonadota bacterium | reverse complement strand
AATCAGGCACTGATGGAGTTGGGCGCGCTCCTCTGCACCGCGCGGGTGAGGCACTGCGGCGCCTGCCCGGTGCGGAGTCTCTGCAAGAGCAGGGATCAGAAGACAGGGGCCAGGTAGCAGACGGACGGCGTCGCCTGCATGCGCAGAGGGGGTGAGGCCGATGGCCCCACCCCCCTCTGCTACCTGATACCTGACCCCTGCCTTACTTCGTGATCTTATGGCTGAGGTCCACCTTGGCCTGATACCCGCGCTCGGCGTAACCGGTGTAGATCTGCCGTGGGCGAGCGATCTTCTGCTCCTTGTCGAGGAGCAGCTCCTCCCACTGGGCCATCCAGCCGGCGGTCCGCGCGATGGCGAAGAGCACGGTGAAGTAGTCCGTCGGGAAGTGCATCGCCCGATAGATCAGCCCGGTGTAGAAGTCGACGTTCGGATAGAGCTTGCGCGAGATGAAATACTCGTCGCTGAGCGCGATCCGCTCGAGCTCGAGGGCGATCTCCATGTCCTTCGTGAGGCCGGCCACGCGGAGCACGTCGTCACACAGCGACTTCACGATCTTGGCGCGCGGGTCATAGCTCTTGTAGACGCGGTGGCCGAAGCCCATGAGGCGTGCCGCCCCCTTCCCGCTCTTGACCGACTCGATGAAGGCCGGGATGTGCTTCACATCCCCGATCTCCTCGAGCATGCGGAGGACCGCCTCGTTGGCCCCACCATGGAGCGGACCGTACAGGGCCGAGACGCCGGCGGCGACCGCCGAGTAGGGATCGACGTGGGATGACCCCACCGCACGGACCGCATTCGTCGAGCAGTTCTGCTCGTGGTCCGCATGGAGGATGAAGAGGATGTCGATCGCCCGCGCATACACCGGATGCGCCTCGTACTTCGGCTCGGACATCCGCGCGATCATCGAGAGGAAGTTCTCGGCGTAGGAGAGCGAGTTGTCGGGATAGACGTATGGGAGCCCCTTCACGTGCCGGTATGCGAAGGCCGCGAGGGTCGGCATCTTGGCGAGGAGCCGGATGAACGCGATGTCGCGCTCCGTCTCGTCATAGATGTTCTTCGAGGTCGGGTAGAACGACGAGAGCGCCGCGACGCCGGCGGTGAGCATCGCCATCGGATGGGCGTCGTACCGGAACCCTTCCATGAAGCGCTTGATGTTCTCGTGCACATATGTGTGGTACGTGATGTGCCGCTGGAACTCGTCGTACTGCGCCTGGGTCGGGAGCTCGCCGTGCCGCAGGAGCCACGCGGTCTCCAGGAAGTTCGACTTCTCCGCGAGCTGCTCGATCGGGTAGCCGCGATACCGGAGGATCCCCTTGTCGCCGTCGATGAAGGTGATCGCCGAGCGGCATGATGCGGTGTTCATGAAGGCCGGATCGTATCCCATGATCCCGAAGTCGTCGGGATTGACCTTGATCTGCTTGAGGTCGGCGGTGCGGATCGTCTCGTCGGTGATCGGGGCGTAGTAGATCTTGCCCGTGCGCGAGTCCTTGATCTCGAGGTGGTCGCCGGTGGGGGGAGTGGTCGTGCCGGACATCGTGGGGGGTCCCGACTGCGGAGGGTGAGGAGCGATCGCGCAGGGCGCGCGACCCGCGACAGACGCAGCGGCGTCTGCCAATCAGGAGAAAGATAGCGGTTGGTACCCCGGCACGGATGTCGGGTTCGACTATCCTTCTGCTGGACGCATGGAGCAGACCACCCTCCTCCCCCTCACCGCGCTCGCCGCGGCCGTCGGCGCCGCCATGAACGCCATGGCCGGCGGGGGGACCCTCGTCACCTTCCCCGCCCTCCTCGCCCTCGGGATCCCCCCGATCACGGCCAACGCGACCTCGACCGTCGCCCTCTGGCCGGGGACGATGTCCTCCATGTGGGGGTACCGTGCCGAGCTTCGGGGCGCCCGCCGGTGGGCCGCGGCGTGGGCCGTCCCCAGCCTCCTGGGTGGGAGCATCGGCGCCGTCCTCCTACTCTCGACGCCGGAGCGGCGCTTCGCCGCGCTCGTCCCCTACCTGATCCTCGGTGCGACCGTCCTCTTCATGGTCCAGGGCCCGATGCTCCGCTCGTGGATCGCCACGCGGACGATTGCCCGCCCCGATGGGACGCTGGACCTCCCACCGCGGCGCTTCCTCCTCTTCCAGCTCGGGGTCGGGATCTACGGTGGCTATTT
>CAIVJV010000091.1 GCA_903906325.1 uncultured Gemmatimonadota bacterium | reverse complement strand
TGACGCCGAGCTCGCGCAGGATGGCCGGTGTCGACTGCCCCGACTCCTCGCGGACCAGCACCGCGCTTCCCGGCGGCACCTCCCGACGCACCATCGCGATCCCGATCGCGTCGCCGCGCTCGCGGACCACGCTCGAACGGACATCCCCGATCTCGTGGCCTTCGGCATCCACGACCACCGCGCCCACGGGCAGGGGTGCCGCGGACTCGATCCATCGCAACAACCGATTCACATGCCCGCGGAAGTGGATGCGCGCCACCACTTCCTGCCCCGTGTAACACCCTTTCGCGAAGTGGATCGCGCCGAGCGTATCGAGACATGCCTCTTGGGCGATCGTCTCGTCGGTCATCTCGACGCCCCACGCAGGGATCCCCGCCTCGATCCGTTCGCGGATCGCCTGCGATGGTGAGGCCATCGGCCAGCCGGCATGCGTGAGCGTGGTGTGAAGCGCGGCGATCACCGCAGGCGCGCCGATGCAATCGAACCCCGGGGTGCTCGTGTCGCGGGACCGGATCACCCAGAGGCGATCGGCACCCCGCGTCGCCCAGCATCCCGCGAGGGCGGGGAGCGCGTCCAGCGTGCCGACCGCGATCGCGCCCCAGGCCGCGAGCGCGGCCGCCGCCCCCTCGCCACGCACCCCAAGGCAACCCGTGGTCTCGGTGAGGTCCGTGTAGCGTGCCACGCGCGGGTTCACGTACTTCCTGATCATCGCGACGAACCCTGCGGCGCTCGTCGCCTCGGTGTCGACCAGGAGATCGTCGCCACGGTCCATGACGCGACAGAGCGCCAGGACCCGCCCCTTCGCCGTGAGTGCCGCCGCGTACTGGCCGCCCCCCGGCGTGAGGGCGATCACCTCGTTCGTGAGGAGCCCGTTGAGGGCCGCCTTGGCCTGCGGTCCGTCGAAGGCCATGCGGAGCCGGTCCTGCCGGTCGAGAAGGAATCGGGACGCCATCACGGACGGTCTCCCAAGAGTGAGCGATGGAGGGCGCGCAGGCGATCCGGGGTGAGGTCGGCCAGGGACTCGAGCCAGAGGTCAGCCTCGAGCGCCTCGTGCGCCGGTCGGGCACCGATGAGGATCGTCCCGAGCGCCGCGCCGCGTGCCGCCCGCACGACCTCGAGGGCATCGGAGACGACGACCGGCCGCCGTCGCTGATCGGGGAGGTGCCCCGGCGTTCGCGCGACGGCCTGCTTCCAGGCCGCAGGGAGGCCCGCCGTCAGGTCCTCGGCGCCGAGGACGGGGCGAAAGAGTCCTGCGCATCCCGCCTGCGCGAGGAGCCCCTCGAGCTCACGCCGTGTCGCGCGACTCACGATCGCGAGCCGTGCGACCGCCGAGAGGCGTTCCACGGTCGGGAGCAGGGCGGGGGTGAGCGTGACCCCACGCGCGATCCGATCGGCGAAGGCCTGTTCGGCCCGCAGCACCGCCAGCGTCACCGCCGTGCCGTCCTCGGGGACCCCGAGTCGCTCCCGGGCCCGCATCACCCCCGGTTCGACCGCGAGATGCCGGACCGCGGTCCACGTGGCCTCGTCGAGGGTGAGGCCCTCGGCGGCGAGTGCGTCGGCCAACG
>CAIVJV010000090.1 GCA_903906325.1 uncultured Gemmatimonadota bacterium | reverse complement strand
CGCCACGCACCGCGGTCGCTCCCATCGGCACCGCGGCGTTGGTGATCCCCTTCGCCATCGCCATCAGGTCGGGGGTGACGTGGAAGTACTGCGCCGCGAAGGGGGCGCCGAGCCGTCCGAATCCGGTGATCACCTCATCGAAGATCAGCAGGATCCCGTGCCGGTCACAGATCGCGCGGAGACGCTCCAGATACCCGACCGGTGGGATGAGCACCCCCGTGCTCCCCGCCACCGGCTCCACGATCACCGCGGCGATCGTCTCACCACCATGCTGCGCGATGATCCCCTCGAGCGCATCGGCGAATTCCGCGCCATGCGTCGGCATCCCGCGCGAGAAGGCGTTGCGCGAGAGATCGAGTGTATGCGGGAGATGATCGACCTGTGGCAATAGCTGCGCCGCGAACGCCGCCTTGTTCGGGGCGATCCCCCCGACCGAGATCCCCCCGAATCCCACACCGTGATAGCCGCGCAGGCGTCCGACGAACCGGGTCCGCTGCGGCTCGCCCCGTGCCTGATGGTAGGCGAGCGCGATCTTGAGCGCGGTGTCCACCGCCTCGGATCCCGAATTCGAGAAGAAGACCTGTGTGAGCCCCGCGGGGAGGATCCGCACCAACCGCTCGGCGAGCGCGAAGCTCCCGGGGTGCCCCATCTGGAACCCGGGGGCGAAGTCGAGCTGCGCCGCCTGCCGCGCGATCGCCTCCACGATCGGGGCCCGCCCATGCCCCGCGTTCACGCACCAGAGCCCCGCCGTCCCATCGAGGATCTGGCGACCGTCGTCCGACACATAGTGCATATCCTTCGCGCCGACCAGCATCCGCGGACGGGCCTTGAACGCCTTGTTCGCGGTGAAGGGCATCCAAAGGTTGTCGAGGTTTTGCGCCCTGTCGGTAACGGCAGCCATCGGGAACACCGGGTTGATTGTCACGGTTCGGAAACTATAGTGTGAGAGGTTGGGCCGACGAGCCCGGGGGCCCTGACAGTACCCGGGCGGACGCATCGCGTTTCATCTCGCAGCACCACCGCACCATCCTTCTAAAAGAGGAGTACGGCATGTCGAGGTTCACCCCACCCCGGGTCCTCCTGCGCGCGCTATCGGCTCTCGCGCTCCTGGTTGGATCCCTCGGCGCGCAGGGCGCCACCGGTGTCATCACCGGAAAGGTCACCGCCAAGGGGACCAACGAGGCGCTCCCTGAGACGCGCGTCGTCCTCGTCGGCACCGCCATCGCGGTCTTCACGAACGCGCAGGGCGAGTACCGCATCCCGAACGCCCCGGTCGGCTCCCGTCAGGTGACGGCGTACCGCGTCGGCTACCAGGCCGCGACCGACACGGTGCGTGTCACCGCCGGCCAGACCGCGACCCTCAACCTCTCGATGGCCGTCTCGCGCGTCCAGCTCTCCGACGTCGTCGTCACCGGCACCGTGGGGAACCAGGAGCGCCGCGCGCAGGCGGCGACCGTCGCCAGCGTCGATGTCGCGCAACTCACCAAGGACTCGCCGGCCCAGAACGTCGGCCAGCTCCTCCAGTCGCGCGTCCCCAGCGTCTCGGTGAGCTCGGCCTCCGGCACCGCCGGCACCTCACGCCGCATCAACATCCGCGGCGCCGCGTCGGTGAACCTCTCCAACTCCCCGCTCATCTTCGTCGACGGCATCCGCCTCGTCGAGGGGACCATCGGCCTCGGCCAGAGCGGCCAGGTCGCGGACCGCCTCAACAACATCAACCCCGAGGACATCGAGTCCATCGAGGTGGTGAAGGGGCCGGCCGCCGCGACCCTCTACGGCGCCGACGCCTCCGCGGGCGTGATCCAGATCATCACCAAGAAGGGGCGCGCGGGCGTCCCGCGCTTCACGCAGAACCTCACCCTCGAGACCGGCTCGGTCGACCAGGGCTGGACCCCGCCGGACAATTACGGCAACTGCTCCGCGGCGCTCGTCGCCTCCACCAGCACCAACCCCCTCTGCCGCGGGCAGGCGGTCGGCGCGCTCGTCTCCGACAACCCCCTCGTCCGTGAGGGCGCCTTCCGGACCGGCCAGATCGGCAACTTCGCCTACTCGGCGAGCGGCGGCGGTCAGGGCTACGGGTACTTCTTCTCGGTCAACCGTGACCAGCAGACCGGCACCCTCCCGAACAACGAGTTCGGGCGCTCCTCGCTCCGCACCAACTTCAACTTCGTCCCCGACGCCCGCGTGACGGTCAACGCGACGATCGGCCTCCAGCAGTCGCGCCTCCGCGCCCCGGACAATGACAACAACATCTACGGCTATCTCGGCGGCGGCCTCCTCGGCAGCCCGCTCAGCCGCACCGATGCTGGGACCGGCGCCAACGGGTGGTTCGGCGTGAACCGCAACCTCGCCGCGATCCAGGCGATCGACCGGCAGCTCTACACCCGCGGGACCACCGCCGGTGTCACCGTGAGCTACGTCCCGGTGAGCTGGTTCACCCACAAGCTCACCGTCGGGGGCGACCTCACCTGGGATGAGCAGTTCAACTACTTCCCCAAGAACAACCTCACCCAGTACGGCGGTCTGACCGACGGCGGCTCCAACAACCAGATCCGCAATTCGGTCCAGCGCTACACCCTCGACTACACCGCGAACGCCCGCCGGGAGTTCGGCGCGTCGAAGCAGTGGGAGCTCAACGCGACCGCCGGCATCCAGGCGATCATGACCCGCAGCGAGGGCATCTCCGCCCTCGGCACCGGGTTCGTCGTGAACAGCAACAACGTCATCAGCGCCGCCTCGCAGACCTCCGCGAGCGGGGGCGAGTCGATGGTCCGGCAGCGTGGATGGGTCGGCCAGGCGCAGCTCGGGCACCTCAACCGGCGCTTCCTCCAGGTCGGCGTGCGCGTCGATGAGTTCTCGGTGTTCGGTTCCGAGGCCGATCCCGCGATCCTCCCCAAGATCGGTGGCTCGTGGGTCGTCTCCGATGAGAACTTCTACGGCGGCTTCGCCTCGCTCATGAACACGCTGCGCCTGCGCGCCGCGTGGGGCCAGACCGGCCGCGCCCCCGGTGCGGGCGCCGCGCTCATCACCCTCGCCGCCGCCCCGAGCATCTCGGGCACCTCGGCGATCGCGGGTGCCGTCCCGGCCAACCCCGGCAATGCGAACCTCAAGCCGGAGCGTGGGACCGAGCTCGAGATGGGCTTCGACGCCAGCTTCTTCAATGAGAGGCTCGCGCTCGAGGTCACCTACTTCGACAAGACGACCAACGACCTCATCCTGAGCCAGCCGCTCCCGCCGTCGCTCGGCTTCACCCAGAACCCCTCGGTGAACGTTGGCTCGGTCATGAACCGCGGTCTCGAGGTCACCCTCTCCACGACCCCGATCGACACGCGGGCCTTCCGCTGGGACCTCCGTGGTGGCTTCGCGACCCTCGAGAACAAGCTGACCGACCTCGGCGGCATCAACGCCTTCGGCACCCTCAACCGCTTCACCGAGGGCTACCAGCTCGGCTCGTGG
>CAIVJV010000089.1 GCA_903906325.1 uncultured Gemmatimonadota bacterium | reverse complement strand
GGGGGACCTCTCCACCCCGATCGTCTACTTCGTCGATCGTCCACGCGACGGGCGGAGCTTCACGAGCCGTCGCGTCACGGCCATCCAGCATGGGGAGGCAATCTTCCACCTCTCGGCCTCGTTCCATCTCGAGGAGCCTGGGCTCTCCCACCAGGTCGCCATGCCTGAGGTCCCACCCCCCGAGTCCCTGACCTCGGAGCTGGAGCTCATCCGGGCGCAAGCGGACAAGATCCCCGCCCCACTCCGCGCCATCTGGACGCAGGACCGGCCGATCGATGTGCGCTCGATCACCCCGCGCGACCCGTTCGAGCGACCGGACGTGGGGGGACCCGAGTCGGCCCGCCGTCAGGTCTGGTTCCGCGTGGTGGAGCCGATCGCCGATGCGCCGATCCTGCATCAGGCCGTGCTCGCCTACGCCTCGGATTACGGGTTCCTCCCGACGGCGCTACGGCCCCATGGGATCGGCACGCGCGACCCACGACTCCTGATCGCCTCGCTGGACCACACCATCTGGATGCATCGTCCCTTCCGTGCGGACGAATGGCTCCTCTACGTCTGTGATGCGCCCTCAGCGGAAGGGGCCCGCGGCTTCGTCCGGGGTCAGGTCTTCACACGGGACGGCATCCTGGTCGCCTCGGTCGCGCAGGAAGGGCTCATCCGCCTGCGGGACCGCTAGCCCGCGCGCGGCGCGCTAACGGATAGGCAGCGTCGCGAGCACCCGACGCATGCGCGCGATCTCCGCACGCTGATCGGCATCCACGTCACTGGCGAAGGCGAAGATCTCGGAGCGCTGTGCGGCGTTCTCCGCGCCCAGGAGCGCCTTGACCATCACGAGCGCCCCCTCGTGATGCCGGATCATCCCCTCGAGGAAGCGCCTGTCGAATGCTAGCCCGGTCGCCTGCCTGAGTGCGGCCATCTGCTCGGCGGAGAGCATCCCCGGCATGGCGCCATGGTCCATCGCGGCGTGGTCATGCCCCGTCCCCGCGGCGCCTCCATGCTCGGCGAGCCAATCCCGCATCCACTGGATCTCATCGCGCTGGGAGACGTCGATACGTTCGGCGATCAGCCGGATCTCGCGCCGCGCGGAGCGTGGCGGGACGAGCGCGACCATCTCGACGGCCTGCGCGTGGTGGGCGATCATCCCGTGGATGAATGCGAGGTCGGCGTCGCTCGGGCGGGCCGCCGCGGGCGAGGCGGGCACGGCCGCATGGCCCGCATGACCCTGCGCCGCCACCACCGCCGGAGCGGGGATGGCGAGCGAGAGCACGAGGATGTGACGAGGGATCCACATACCGAAGTGGAGGCGGGGAGATTCGAACTCCCGTCTTACATGAGATCTTCCACAGCGTCTACGCGCGTATCCCGCCGATTGATGTCTCCGCACGCTGGCCAGCGGGCCGCCCACGTGCGGATGAGTTCACTGTTGTCTCGTCCTTCGATGGTGAACGCACCGTCGGACCAGCCCAGATTTGCGATACCCATGTGTCGCCCCGGGCGGGCTACGACGTGGGCACTGCTGGGGTAAGGCTAGGCCTTACGCAGCGAGAGCGAAGTTGTTGTTCGCAGTTGTACAGTTCCCGAGGGTTTTACCAGGGACCCGAGGACCTGGGCGCGCAGCCATGGAGCCACCCACATAATCGAAACCGGTCGCCCCCTGAGCTACCCCGAATACTAACCCGCTCCGCCCCGATGGTTCAATGCATCGAGGATCCGGCCGGCCGCCACCGCGGCCCCGAAGCCGTTGTCGATGTTGCAGACCGTCACGCCCGCGGCACACGAATTGAGCATCGTGAGGAGCGGCGCGAGCCCCTGGAAGGCCGAGCCGTAGCCGATGCTCGTCGGCACCGCGATCACGGGGCGGCGCACCAAGCCGCCCACGACGCTCGGCAACGCCCCATCCATCCCCGCGACCACGATCACCACCGCGGCGTCCGCGAGGGTCTCACGACGCGCCAAGATGCGATGGATCCCCGCGACCCCCACATCCGTGATCCGCTGGACCGGATGCCCCATCGCGTCGAGGGTGACCGCGCACTCCTCGGCCACGGGGAGATCGCTCGTCCCCGCGGTGACCACGGCCACGAGATGGGTCCCGACGGCCCGCGGATGGGTCGATCGAAGCAAGACCGTGCGACCGAGCGCATTCACCTCGGCGGCTAGGAACCGTGCGGCGAGCGCGGCCTGGACCGCCGGCTCCGCGCGAGTGACCAGGAAGCCATCCCCTCCGGCCGCCAGCCGCTCCGCGATCCCCACCACCTGCGCCGGCGTCTTCCCCTGACCGAAGATCACCTCCGGGTAGCCCTGCCGGAGCGCCCGGTGCGTGTCCACCGTCGCATACCCCAGCTCGTCGACCGGGGCCCCATCGAGCTGCTCGAGCGCCACCTCGACCGAGCACGCGCCCGTCGCCACTTGCGAGAGGAGCGCCTGGACCCGGTCACGCCGCATGCGGTTCCTCCGCGGATTCGACGATCGGCTCCTGGGCCCACGGGCTCTCGAGGTAGCGGGCGAAGATCCCCTCGACCTCGTCGAACGAATTGACCGCATGCAACTGCTTGCGGAGGTCCGCGGAGTTGGGGAGTCCCTTCACATACCATCCCAGGTGCTTCCGAAACTCGATCGCCGCCCCGATCGGATCGAGCTCGTAGGCCTGGACCATCCGCGCATGGTCGAGCGCGATCGCGAAGCGCTCCGCGGTCGATGGCGGTGCCGGCATCGGTTGGCCATCGAGAAGGGCGCGGGCCTGCCGGAAGATCCATGGTTGGCCGAAGCTCCCACGCGCGATCATCACCCCATCGCATCCCGTCTGCT
>CAIVJV010000088.1 GCA_903906325.1 uncultured Gemmatimonadota bacterium | reverse complement strand
CTGTGTCCGCCCGGCCCGCGCGCCGTCAATGTGAGATCGAGATAGACCTTCTCCGCCGCCTGCACGTTGAACGCCACGGGGCGCCCATCGAGCACCTCGCCACCGCCCCCATCGGCGTTCACCACGAACTCCGCGCGCACGAGCTCGGGTCGGTTGCGGACCAGCCAGTCGACCCCATTGTCCTCCCCCGATTCCTCGCCAGCGGTCAGCGCGAGGATCAGGTCACGCTCGGGGACGACCTTCCCCCGCACCAGATCGAGGAAGGCCGCCGAGAGCGCGGCGGCAGGCCCTTTGTCGTCCTGCACGCCCCGCCCGTAGAGCATCCCGTCGCGCTCGGTGAGCGCCCATGGATTCGTGCGCCAGGCCGCGGAGTCGACGCCCACCACATCCAGATGCGCGAGGAAGAGGCGCGGCTGCGCCGCCCGATCACGCCCGCGGAGCCGTACGACGAGGTTCCGGTTCCGCTCCCCCGCGCCGAGGATCATCACATCGGCGGCGGGCACCCCCGCCGCACGGAAGCGTGCGGCGAGGGATTCCACGAGTGGCGTGGTGCTCCCTTCCACCGTGGTGCGTGCGGCGATCATCTCGGTGAGGAGCGAACGGGCGAGGGACGCGGTCGACGAACGCACCTGCGCCGGTGACGACACACTGCCCACCATCAGGAGAGCCGCGGTGATCCCTCCACGCACCGTCCCTCGCAGCATGGCGATCACGCCCGCTTGAGCCACGCCAGCACCTGCGGCGGTGTCCCCTCCCACTTCGCGACCGGCACATTCCCGATGTAGCCCAGATCCTTCACCCCGATCCGGCTCGACCAGAACCCGCTCGCGGTGAGATTCCGCAGATTGTTGAAGAAGTCGACGCCGGGCTTCATCGCCGCGGCCGCCTTCTTGGGATACGCGATCGCATCGAGCACCTCACGCCGCTGCGCATCGGTGCAGCTCACGAATCCCTTCCCGAACCGCGACCGACACTCGGCGTTCATCCACCCGAGCCCGTTCTTCATCCAGGTCCGCATGCTCGCGTACTCGCCGAGCATGAAGTCCATGAACTCGGGGACCCCGGCATCGGTGGCGCTCCCGGACCGTGCATCGCGCGGGATCACGTAATCCACGAGCACACGCAGGAGCCGCCATTCGTCGGTGGTGAACTGCTTCGGCTGATACGCGGGGCGGGGGGCCGGCTTCGCGGGCGGCTGGCCCTGGGTGCCCGGCGCCTCGTGGTGGGTGGGACTGAGCGCCGCCTCCACATGCGCGGCCGCCCGCTCCACCACCTCCGGGGCGATCACCAGCCCCGCCGGCATGGCGAGGAGATGCTGCAATGCGTCCCGTCGATTCATCTCAGACATTAGAGGGCCCCCGCGCGGCGCTGCCGGATGATGTGGTCACTGGTACGCATCGAGAGCGCGAGGATCGTCCAGGTGGGGTTCTTGTCCGCCTGTGAGACGAAGGGGCCGCCGTCGGCGACGAAGAGGTTGTCGCAGTCCCACGCCTGACAGTTGGCGTTGAGCGCGGAGTCGTTCGCGCGCTTCCCCATGCGCACCCCACCGAGCTCGTGGATGATCGCCCCGCCGTTCGCGATCCCGTACCCCTGCTCCTTGGTCGGCATCGCGCTCCAGACCTCGCCCCCCATCTCGGCGATGATCGCGCGGAAGGTCTCCTGCATATGCTTCACCTGCAGGTATTCGGAGTCGCGCCACTCCCAGTGCACGCGGAGTACGGGGATCCCGAAGCGATCCTTCACCGTCGGGTCGATCTCGACGAAGCTCTTCTCGTTGGGGATCATCTCCCCGCGGCCGGAGAAGCCGACGGTCGCGCCCCAGTACTTGCGGTACTGCTGCTTGAGGTCGGCGCCATAGCCACCCCCCTCGGGATAGCTCTGGATGCCCCCCATGAAGCCATAGCTCGGCATCCCGAGCCCCCCCCAGACCTCGATGTGATAGCCGCGGGGGAAGTCGAGCTTCGTGTTGTCGAGCCACCAGGGCATGTAGATGTGGCCGCCCCCCACGCCGTCGGCGTTGTGGCGCGGGACATCCACGAGGCGCGGGATGAACCCCGCCACATCGGTGCCGGTGGTGTCGGTGATGTAGCGCCCGACGACCCCGCTCGCATTGGCGAGCCCGTTCGGGTGCCGCGAGGACTTCGAGTTGAGCAGCAACCGCGCCGACTCGAGTGCGCTCGCCGCGAGCACGACGATCCGCGCCCGCACTTCGCGATCCTCTCCCGTCCTCTTGTCGACGTACGCCACGCCGGTCGCGCGCCCATCGGGGCCGGTGAGCACCTCACGCGCCATCGCGTCGGTGATCAGCGTGAGGTTCCCCGTCTTCATCGCGGGGAAGATCAGCACGTTGGGCGACGAGAAGTTGGAGTTCGTCATGCACCCGCGGTTGCACTGCCCGCAGTAATGGCACGGCGACCGCCCGTTGAGGGGCTTGGTGATCACCGAGAGGCGCGCCGGGATGCAGGTGACCCCCATCGTGTCACAGGTCTCCTTCACCACGCGCTCGTAGTAGCGCGGCGCCGGCGCGGGGTGGAAGATCCCGTCCGGATCGTTCGGGAGGTTCTCGAGGCTCCCGAAGATCCCGATCAACCGATCGACCTCGTCGTACCACGGCTTCAGGTCGTCGTAGGAGATCGGCCAGTCATCGCCCATCCCGTCAAGCGACTTCCGCCGGAAATCATCGGGCCCGAATCGGAGCGAGATGCGCCCCCAGTGATTGGTGCGCCCGCCGAGCATGCGGCCACGCCACCAATCGAACTTGGTCCCCTCCGCCTTGGTGTACGGCTCGCCGGGGATCGTCCACCCCCCGATGCAGGCGTCCCACTCCCCGAAGGGGCGATCCGGCGTCGACGCGCCACGCCGCGGCGAGTCGTACGGCATCTGGAGCATCGCCGAGTACTTGGGGTCGGCGTTGTCCCACCAACTCCCGGCCTCGAGCATCACGACCTTCGCGCCGGCCTTGGTGAGTTGGTACGCCGCCATCCCGCCGCCGGCACCCGAGCCGACGATGGCGACGTCATATGTGGTGGAGCGAGGCTGAGTCATGGCGGGGGGGAAGAGGGTCAGTAGCCGATCGACTGCAGATAGGTGCGGCCGGCCTTCGCGGTGGCCCACGCATCGGCGGGGGCATCGTGCTCGACGTAGAGATGCGCCACCCGCCCCGCGAGGGCGGTGCGCAGAAGGGAACGCCAGTCGATCACCCCGGCGCCCACGTCGCGCTGCGCATACTCCGGCGCGGCGGTGGAGTCCTTCACATGGAGCATCGTGATCCGGTCGCGATACCGCGTGAGGAAGGCGATCGGGTCCTGCCCCGCCTTGAAGGCCCAGAAACAATCGAGCTCGAGATCCACCACGGCGGGATCGGTCTCGGCGAGGAGGATCTCGATCAGGGTCTGATCCCCGACGCGCTGGAATTCGTAGTCGTGATTGTGATAGCCCACACGGATCCCACGTGCCGCGGCGGTGCGCCCCGCGGCCGTGAGTGCCGCCGCCGTCCGCTGCCACGCCTCGAGCGTCCCGTTCTGTGCCTTGGTCGTCGACGCGACGATCAACGTCCGCTGCCCCATCACCTCGGCAGCCTCCAACACCGCCGGCAGACGGTCGGGGAGGAGATCGTCGAGGCCGAAGTGCGCCGAGGGGGAGCGGAGCCCGTGCGCGTCGAGCGTCGCCCGCAGCTGCTGTGGCGTCCGGCCCCAGCGGCCCCACCATTCGACCTCCGTGAACCCCGTCTGCGCGATGCGCGCGAGCGTCCCCTCGGGATCGGTCCGCATCGCCTCACGCAGCATGTAGAGCTGCACCCCCACGCCCCGCAGCGGGGCCCCATCGGATCCAGTCATCTCCAGACGCTCCATCGCAGGGAGGGCTCGCAGGGCCAGCGGGGCGAGGGCCGAGGCGCCGAGCCCGAGGAGGAAGTGGCGGCGAGAGGTCATGGGGAGATTCTACCGCTCAGGCGTACTGGGCGGGATACCTCGCCATCTGGGGGGTGAAGTTCGCCCGGAGGGCGGCGAGGTCGGCCTCCAGATCCCCGGTCGGGTGGAAGAGGGGGAAGAACCGGATCTCCTTGTGCGCGTAGTCGAAGGCCACCGGGAAGATCGGCATCCCCCCCTGCTGCGCGATGCGGTAGAACCCCGACTTCCACCTGGGGGTCAACTGGCGCGTCCCCTCCGGGGCGAGGACGATGATCGCGCGGTCCATCCCCCGCGCGATCGCGACCGTCTGCTCGACCACGTCCTGACTCGCCGAGCGATCCACCGGGACGCCGCCGAGGAAGCGCATCAGGATCCCGAGCGGGAAGCGGAAGAGGGTGTGCTTCCCGAGATAGGTCCCGCGGATGCGGAGCGCGTACATCGCCATCACCCCGAGGGGGAAATCCCAGTTCGAGGTGTGCGGCGCGACGATCAACACCATCCGCGGCACATCGGGGAAGTCGGTGCCGGTGAAGCGCCACCCGGTGAGGCGCAGCAGGGCGATCATGAGGCGCTGGAGGATCGGGTTCCCACGGCGTGGCGTCCCCGGTGGGATGCGCGGCACCTGGACCCGTCCCCCGATGCGTTCGGCGACGGTCATGCGGTCTCCCATTCGCGGTGCAGCCGCCCAAGGACCCGCCAGCTCACCACCCCGAGCAGCACCAGCGCGATCCCCACGCTCGAGAAGATCGTCGCCCAGCGGGGGTCGCCCGCGGACGTCCGGAGCCCCTCCACAAGGACCCCGCCGACGATCGGCCCGGCGAGGAAGCCGAACGACCCCGCGACCTGGAACACCCCGAACAGCCCCTCGCCGGCGCCCCGCCGTGCGAACTCGCTCACCAGGACGAGGCTCGGCGAGAACATCAGGGCACTCAGCGCACCGGAGACGATCATCGCCGCCGGGAGCCATCCGAGCGGGAGCACGCCGTAGGTGGCGTAGAGGAGCCCGAAGCCGATGTTGCCGAGGAGGATCGGGCCGAACCAGCCGAAGCGGTCCGCCGCGCGCCCCGCCGGCCAGCAGAGCAGGGCGAAGGGGAAGAGGAAGAGCGACATGAGCATCCCGCGCGTGGCCGGGTCGAGCCCATGCACCTCGGTGAGGAAGATCGTGAAGGTCGAGGAGAAGACCCCGATCAGGAAGCGGTCAGCGAAGCCGTAGGCGAGCGGCATCCAGCTCGCGAGGCGCCGGCGATCCCAGCCGTAGCGCGAGTGTGGACGCTCGCCCCGGAGCGCCACGGTCGGCGTGGCGAGGGCGGTGCAGGCGGCGAGGCCGAGGAGCGCCGCGCCCACGGGGTAGACGAGGTGCGGGTCCCGGTTGGCGAGCACGCCACCCACCGGCAGCCCCACGCCGACGCCGATCATCAGCGCCGTCGCGACGATCCCGAGTGAGGCGCCGCGCCGCTCCCCCCCCGCGCGATTGGCGGCGATCATGAGGAAGCTGAGCGCCGGGAGATGCGTGAGCCCGTCCACGGTACGCCAGGCGAAGAGGGCGCCGAGCGAATCGGCGGCCCCCATCCCGAGGAAGGCCACGGCATCGAGGGCCAAGAGGATCGCGATCCAGGCGCGGGTCTCCCTCCCGGCGGCATCGTGGCCCGCCGCGCGTCGGCGCTTCATCCACCGCATCGCGAACGGCACCGCGAGCACCCCCGCCAGTTGGTTCAGCGCGACGAAGAGGTGGGCCTGGAACCGCGTCCCCCCATGGCGGTCGACGACCAATTCGGTCAGCGCCGGGACGAGGAGGGTGACGGGGACGAGGGTCAGGAAGGTCGCGGCCGCGACCGCGCCGAGCCGCGGGGAGGTCCGGGGGGTGTCGGACATCGCGGCAATCTAGCAGAATGCACGCATCCACTCCCACCCCGACTGCCCCATGCGCCCACTGACCCTGGCTCCTCTCGCACTCGTCCTCGTCACCGCCTGCCAGTCGGCAGGGACGATGCCCGCGCCGGCCGCGGCCCCCGCCCCTGTGGCGGCCCCTGCTGCCGTCGCCGCCCCCGCCGCGGCGCCCGCGCCGGCCTCCTCGGCGTCCTACGATCCTGCCGGGAAATGGTCCCTCGGCCTCAACGCCCTGGGCCAGCAGCTCGAGGTCGCCCTCGATCTCTACAAGCTCTCCGATGGCAAGTGGGCCGGCACCGTCTCGAGCGCCTTGTTCCCCCCCTTCCCGATCTCCGAGGCGACCCTCACCGGGAAGCGAATGGTGATCTCCTTCGTCGCGCCCACCGGGGACCCTGCCAAGATCACGCTCGATTTTGACGGCGATGCCGCGCAGGGCGAGTGGTCGATGGCCGGGGACGGCTCGAAGGTCGCCGGGCGCCGGACCAAGTAGGCGCTACGAGCGCGTCGACCCCGGCGTCGGCGCGCTCGGCGCCTCCCCCGAGGAGAATTCCTCCCCGGGGTTGATGAAGAGGTCGGTCTCGACCTCATGCTGGGTGTCGTGGAGCTCGCGGTAGCGCCCACCCAAGGCCATGAGCACGGCGTGGCTCCCGCGCTCCACGATCTGGCCCTGCTCCAAGACGAGGATCTGGTCCGCGCTGCGAATCGTCGAGAGCCGATGCGCGATCACGAAGGTCGTGCGGCCTGCCCGGAGGGCGCGGAGCGCCTCGCGGATCTCCCGCTCGCTCTCGGAGTCGAGTGAGGAGGTCGCCTCGTCGAGGATGAGGATCTGCGGGTCCGCGAGGATCGCGCGCGCGATCGCCACCCGCTGCCGCTGCCCACCGGAGAGCTTCACCCCGCGCTCCCCCACCACGGTGTCGTACCCGTCGGGGAAGCCGTTGACGAACTCCTCGCAGTGCGCGATCCGCGCCGCCGCCTTCACCTCGTCGAGCGTCGCCCCCGGCTTGGAGAAGGCGATGTTGTCGGCCACCGTGCCATCGAAGAGGAAGTTGTCCTGGAGCACCACACCGACGCGGGACCGGTAGTCGCGGAGCTTGAGGTGCGCGAGGTCTTGCCCGCCGATCAGGACGCGCCCCGCCTTGGGCCGCGCGAAGGCGAGGATCAGGGAGATCAGGGTGCTCTTCCCCGAGCCACTCGACCCCACGAGGGCGGTCGTCGTCCCCGCCTTGGCGGTGAAGGAGACGCCGCGCAGCACCGGGATCCCCTCGCGGTACTCGAACCAGACGCCATCGAACGCCACATCGCCGTCGGGGTGCGCGAGCGCCTCCCGCTGCGCGTCGTCGTCATCCTCCGTGGGCGTGGTGAAGATCTCGTGGATCCGGTCGAGCCCCGCGAAGGCCTCGGTGATCTGCGTCCCGATCGACGCCATCTGCACCACGGGGAAGGAGACGAGCCCCACGAAGAAGATGTAGGAGACCAGGTCGCCGAGGGTCATCGTCCCGGCCACCACCGCGCGCCCCCCCACGGTGAGGATCAACACCCCCACCGCCCCGATGATCACCGTCGAGATCGCGGCGATCGCGCTCGTCCCCGTGATCGTGGAGGCCACATTCCGGAAGAGCCGGTGCGCCCCCTTGCTGAAGACGATCTCCTCCCGCTTCTCCGCGGTGTAGACCTTCACCACGCGCGCCCCCCCCATCGCCTGCCCGAGCCGCCCGGAGACCTCGGCTTGGATCTTGGAGCGGTCGCGGAAGATGGGGCGGAGCTTGTTGAAGGCGTACGCCATCACCCCACCGAAGATCGCGAGGAAGCCCAGCGTGCAGACGGTGAGGAACCAGTTCAGGTAGAAGAGATACCCGAGCGCGATCACCGCGGTGAGCATCCCGCCGATGAGTTGGATGATCCCCGTCCCGATGAGATTGCGGATCCCCTCGGCGTCGTTCATCACGCGATTGATCAGCACCCCGCTCTGCGTGGCGTCGAAGAAGCTGATCGGGAGGCGGAGGAGCCGCGCTTGCACGCGGCGTCGGAGGACGGTGATCGCCCGCTGGGCGGCCACGGAGATCACCTGCGAGAGCGCGAAGGAGCTCCCCGCTTGCAGGACCGTCGCGATCCCCGCTGCGATCGCGATCGGCGTCAGCAGCTCGGTGCGGCCCTTTCCCAGGACCTCGTCGATGATCCACTTCACGCTGCCCGGGAGCACCAGCCCCGCGAGGCGGTTGACCAGCATCAGCACCAGCCCCACGGCGAGCGCCCCGCGGTGCTGCCAGACGAGGACCTTCGTCTCCGCCCAGGCCGCGGTGTAGTTGGTCTTGCGCTTCGGGGAGGGGGCGGGAGGCATCGCGGCGATCGGGCGGAGGGTGGGACGCTGACTGGAAGATACACGAAGCGGGGTGGGCCTCTCGGCCCACCCCGCTTCGACCAGCCTGTGGGACCCTACGCGGGTCTTAGAACGTGTACGAGATGCGGGTGGTGACCATCCGGCCGACCGCCGGGACCCCGACGAAGGAGTTCACGCGGTTGTCGAGGAGGTTCTGGCCATTGAGCGACCAGCGCGCATTGGCGAGGAACGGCAGCTTCATCGAGACGCCGGCGTCGAAGAAGAGGTTCTCCGGCACCTCGGCGTACGGGATCGGCGTGCCGACGTTGTAGCTGTTGTACACGCCCGAGTTCACCGGGAAGCCGCCGGTGTAGCGGACGCGGAGCTCACCGGTCATCCCGCTGGTCTGGTTGTCGTACCGCATGGTGACCGTCCCGCGGTGCTTCGCGGCGTTGGCCGTCAGCGGGTTGAGCGGCGTCGCGTTCGGCGCCTTCTCCCAGACGTTGCGGTTCAGGTTCGAGTAGGTGGCCGAGATCGAGTACGTGTCGTTGATCAGGTAGTCCGCCGCGATGTCGATGCCGCGGACGTCGATCTGCCCCTGGGCGTTCTGGTAGGTGAAGACCAGGTAGTTCTGATCGTAGAGCGGGTTGGTGAAGTTGAGCAGCCCGCCCGGGATCTGCGCGAGCGAGGTCACCCAGTTGGTGATGACGGTCGAGACCGCCGCCGCCGGGACGCCGTTCGCGACGAGCGTCGGCCCCATCGCGGTGCCGAGGTACGACCCGAGGGTCGTCGGGTCGAGGAAGACCGCGTCGTCGAGGTTCACGACCTGCGTGGCCGGGTCCGCCGGGCGGATCTGGTACCAGAAGTCGACCGCGAGACGGAGGTTGTTGTTGAAGACGCCCTTGTACCCGACTTCCCAGGTGTTCGAGAAGTTCGCGGTGAGGGCGCTGAGATCCACCGGGTTGGACCAGGGGACGATCGGCGAGCCGGCGGCGCCGAGGTTGCGGAGCACGCCGCGCACCTGCGTCGAGGTCGGCTGGAGCCCACGGAGCGCCGCGGCGACGTTCGCCACCTGCGCGGCCGGGAGGCCGAGGGCGGCGAGACCACCGGCGAGCTGGCCGGCGAACGCCTGCATGACGCCCGGGACCATCACGTGGCCCGAGGCCGTGACCGGATTCGGCCCGCCGAACGGCGAGCGCATGCAAAGACCGCCGTTGATGGCGGCATCACAGCTGCGATCGTACTTCCACCCTTCCTTCGCCGGGTTGCCGAAGATCCGGACCTGGGTGTTCCCGAGGACCGGGCCGAGGTTCACGTTCTGGCCCGAGAACTGATCGAGGAAGAACGAGAACGAGGCGGGGGAGTTGAAGGCGCGGTTGTAGGTCAGGCGCCAGTTCTGCGTCGGCGTCGCCTTCCAGACGAAGGCCGCACGCGGCGAGAACTGCGTCCCCTCGAGGCGCGAGTTCATGTCGCCGCGGACGGCGCCGGTGAACTCGATGTTCTCCGAGAGGTTGCGGGTGAACTGCAGGTAGCCGCCCATCTCGGTGATGTTGTCATCGTCCTCGTTGCGGCCCATGATCGTCCCCGCCGTCACCGGCGTGGTCGCGATGTAGTCCGCCCCGGCGGTGAACTTGGTGTCCCCGAGGTTGAAGCCCTGCTGGAGCTGCCCGACGAGGACGGTCGAGTTGTCGACGACCGGGAGCCCCGTGCGGAGGTAGTAGGTGCCGTTGTCGTCCGCCGCATCGGCGTTGCCGGCGTTCGATCCGTTGTAGAAGACCTGCGCGAAGAACTTCTTGTGGCGGAAGCGCTGCTGGACGTTGAGGTAGCTCCAGTTCTTGACCTGCGCGGCGCCGAAGGTGCCGGTGATCTCGAGGGCGCTGGCGACGTTCGAGTAGCCGACCGTCGTGATCGCCTCGGTCTCCTCGCTCGGGCGGTAATCGATCCGCGCCTCACCCGAGTACTTCTCGAGGCCGTAGTCGCGGAACTTGGCCACGCCGCTGCGCGAGGCCGGCACGCCGGGGTTCACCGCCCCGGTCGGGGTGCGGCCCCAGACGGCGTAGTTCGCGCGCGCCTGCGGGGTGGCGTTCGGGCCGAGGTCGATCTCGTTCGGGTCGGTGTACTCCCAGTCCTGCGCGGTGAAGTACTCGCCGGAGAACTTGTAGCCCCACTTGTCGCCCATGGTGCCGGCGTGGCGGAGGCCGACGCGGGCGAGCGAACGCTCACCGCCGTCGAGGGTGATCTGGCTCCCCTTGGAGTTGAACGGGGACTTGGTGATCACGTGGAGGACGCCGGCGCCGGAGTTCGGGCCGTAGAGCGCCGAGGCCGGACCCTGCAGGACCTCGATGCGGTCGATGTCGTCACCGGTGCCGGTGAAGAGGAAGGGGACGTTCACGCGGAGCGACGGGACGCCGGCGAACCGGTAGTCCTGCAGCATCAGCATGGAGGTCGAGAAGGCGTTGTTGAAGCCGCGCGAGACGATGTTCGCCTGCACGATGCCGCCGTTGGAGATCGAGACGCCCGGGACCGCCTTGATGTGGTCCACGATCGAGGCGGCCGGCCGCTCGGCGATCCGCTCCGAGGTCACCACCGAGATCGCGTTCGGCGAGTCGAGGATCTTCTCGGGCTCGGCCCCGCGGGTGCCCGTCGTCACGACCTGGTTCAGGACCGCCGCGAGCTCCGTCAGCGAGACGTTGACCGTCGTCGTGGCGTTGGCCGCGACGCGGATCCCCTCGACCCGCTTCTGCGAGAAGCCGATGCGGGAGACGACGACCGCGTAGGTCCCGGCCGGCACGTTGCCGATCCGGTAGTTGCCGTCATCGCCGGTCGTGCCCAGCGCCACCCGGGTCGCCCCGGAGACGATCTGGACCTGCGCCCCAGGGATGGGCGTGGCGCCCCCCTCCTGGGTGACCCGCCCGGCCACGGTGCCGGTCTGCGCCTGCGCGGTACCGACCGCCGTGACGAGACCGAGCAGGGCGAGGGCCGAGCTGAGGAAACGAATTCGCATACGGAGAAGACCTCGGTGAACGTGATGAAGGCCCCCGGGGAGCCCCGGGAACCGCGAGTTAACATCCCACCCGTGGGGGGTCGGCGTCAATACTACGGGATGTCAGTCGAATCCTGACGAGCCGGTGGGGAGGGGGGTAACTAGGGGGCAGGGTCAGGGATCTGGGATCTGGGATCAGGGATCTGGGATCAGGGACCTGTCACCTGACCCCTGCCACTTTGTGCCCCTGCAGGGAGAGCCGCCATTTGGGATGCGCCAGGCAGTAGGCCACCGCCGCGGCGGTGTTGGCCGCCAGCGCCGGCCCATCCATCGGCTGTAATAGGAAGTGGCGGAAGTCGAGCCCCTCGAACCGCTCCGGCATCGCCGTCGGCTGGGGGAAGACGAGTTTGAGCTCGTCCCCCCGGGTGGCCACCAGCGGGGCCTCGGCCTTCGGGCTCACGCAGACCCAATCGATCCCCGCCGGGATCGGCTGGGTCCCATTGGTCTCGACCGCGACCTCGAACCCCTGGGCGTGGAGCGCCGCGACCGCCGCCGCATCCAATTGGAGGAGGGGCTCCCCCCCGGTGCAGACCACCAACCGCTTCCCCCGGGCCCCATCGGCCCCCGAGGGCCAGCGCGCCGCGACCGCCTCCGCCAACGCCTCCGGCGTCGCGAACCTCCCCCCGTCCGGCCCGACCCCGACGAAGTCGGTGTCGCAGAAGGTGCAGACCGCCGTCGCCCGATCCGCCTCCCGCCCCGACCAGAGGTTGCACCCGGCGAAGCGACAGAAGACCGCGGGCCGCCCCGCCTGGATCCCCTCCCCCTGCAGGGTATAGAAGATCTCCTTGACCGTGTACGTCACGCCGGCCGCCCCATCGCCTCGGCGAACCCCTTTGCCCGGAGGGCACAGGCGTCGCATCGCCCACAGGGGGTCCCGTCGCCCTCGGGATCGTAGCAACTGATCGTCTCGTCGTAGTTCACGCCGAGCCCCAGCCCCGTCCGGATGATGTCAGCCTTGGAGCAGTCGATGAGCGGGGTGAGGATCCGCGTGCGCGCCGTCCCCTCGACCCCCGCCTTGGTGGCGAGGTTCGCCATCTGCTCGTAGGCGGCGATGTACGCCGGCCGGCAATCGGGGTAGCCACTGTAGTCGAGCGCATTCACCCCGATCAGGAGGTCGGACGCGCCCAACACCTCGGCCCAGGCCAGCGCGAAGGAGAGGAAGATCGTGTTCCGCGCCGGCACATAGGTGATCGGGATCCCCTCGGCCATGGTCGCGGCGTCCCGATCCTTCGGGACCGCGAGGTCCGCGGTGAGCGCCGACCCGCCGAAGAGCCGCAGATCGATGTCGACCACCACATGCCGCGCCACCCGGTAGCGCTCGGCGATCCGCCGCGCCCGATCTATCTCGATCCCATGCCGCTGGCCGTACCGGAAGGTCAGGGCATTCACGGCGTACCCGGCCTCGGTCGCGAGGGCGAGGACGGTGGTGGAGTCGAGCCCCCCACTCAGGAGGAGGACGGCGGGGGTGCCCGCCGGGACGGCGGGGAGGGTCGCGAGAGGCATCCTACCGCGTCGTCGGCGCCGGCTGCTGTTGCGTCAGACAGTGCAACGTCCCGAGCCCCCAGACGAGATCCACCGCGTGGATCCCGACGATCTCCCGGGTCGGGAAGCACTCGGCCAAGGTGTTGAGCGCGATGCGATCGTTCTTGTCATTGAAGGTCGGGACGATCACCACCCCGTTCGCGATGTAGAAGTTCGCGTAGCTCGCGGGGAGCCGCGTCCCATCCATGACGACCGCGCGCGGATAGGGGAGGGTGAGGACCTGCAGCGGCTCGCCGCGCGCATCGGTGGCCCGCTGGAGCCGGTGGAGGTTGTCGAGCGACCGCGCATGATTCTCGTCGGCGGGATCCTCCTCGTGCGCGAGCACGACGACGCCCGGTGCGACGAAGCGCGCGATGTCATCCACATGCCCATGCGTGTCGTCGCCGACGCATCCCTCGCCCAGCCAGATGGTCTGCGTGATCCCGAGCTCCGTGGCGAAGGCGCGCTCGTAGTCCTCGCGCGTGAACCCGGGATTCCGCACCTGCACCTCCGAGAGGAGCCACTCCTCGGTGACGAGCATCGTGCCGAGCCCGTCGGTCTCGATCCCGCCCCCCTCGAGGATCAACCGCCCG
>CAIVJV010000087.1 GCA_903906325.1 uncultured Gemmatimonadota bacterium | reverse complement strand
GCGGTGACGAGGCGCCTGCCCCACCACGGGCCCCTACCCCTCATCGCAACCGCGCCGGGTCGAATCGGAACGTCACCGGGAGGATGTCATCCCCAAAGCCCGAGGGCAGCGGCCCGAAGCGCCCCTTGGCCGCCTCCACCGCGCCCTCCGCCTCCACATCGAAGGCGAAGTTCCCACTGCGTTGGACGAACCGGAAACCTGATACGCTCCCGTCCCGATGGATGAAGAAGAGGACCTCGGCGGTCAGGGCGCCCGGGTTGCGGGGCCGGAAGTTGAGCGCGATCTGCCGGACGATGTTCTGGAGGTACCCAGGGAAGGGGAACTGGATCCCCTCGGTCCGCACCGTGGCCACATCGGTCCCGGTGCCACCGACGGCGCCTCCGCCCGCCGTCGGCGCGCGTGAGGCGGGCACGGGGGCCGCGGAGGCCGCGGGCGTCGGCGTGGAGCGGACGGGCGCCTTCGCGGTCGGCGCCTTGATCGGCGCGGTCTTGCCGGCGTCGTTCCGCTCAGCCCGCGCCGGCGTGGGGGCCTCCTTCGCGGCGGGGGCTCGCTCAGGGACCGGGTCTCGGACCACCCCGGCGGCCCGCTCCCCGGCCGGGGCGGCGACGAGATTCACCTCATACATCGTGGGGAGGGCCGGTGGCGTGGCGGTCCGGACGATCAGGAGGGCCGCACCGGCGACGAGGTGCACGATCGCCGAGAGGAGGAGCGGACCGCGCAGCTCGGACGAGCCGCGGAGCGCGATGCTCACCGGTCGACATCCTCCGGCTCCGTGACGAGCCCGACGTCCCCGACCCCCGCCGCCCGCATGATCGCCAGGACGCGGACGACCTGCCCGTAATCCGCCCGCTGGTCCGCGCGGAGGTAGACGCCCCCCTGCCCCGACTGCTCGGCCAGCGCGCGGAACATCCCGCGGAACTCCCGGAGCGAGACACGGACCTCATCGAGATAGATCCGTCCGTCGCGCGTGATCGAGACCACGAGCGGGCGCTTCGCATCGAGCGGGCGGGCCTCGGCCCGGGGCAGCGAGACGTCGACGCCCCCCTGCATCATCGGCGCCGTGATCATGAAGATGATC
Organism: uncultured Gemmatimonadota bacterium; assembly: GCA_903906325.1. GTDB lineage: Bacteria > Gemmatimonadota > Gemmatimonadetes > Gemmatimonadales > Gemmatimonadaceae > Pseudogemmatithrix. The sequence goes on along the minus strand of CAIVJV010000087.1, from coordinate 1,665 downwards.
ATCAGGAGCATCATGACGTCGATGAGCGAGACGACGTTGATCTCCGCGTTGAGTGGCGTCCGCTCTCCGCGGGCGCGCCGCCGCATCCTACAGCCGTCCTTCGCGCGCGATCAACGCGATCACCTCGGTGCCGAAGGCATCGAGCTCCCCATCGAGCCGATTGAGGCGCGCCGCGAAGATGTTGTAGCCGAAGTAGGCGGGGATCGCGACGGCGAGCGCGAACGCCGTCGCCACCAGCGCCTCGGCCACGCCGGGCGCGACCGCCGCGAGGTTCCCCGACCCGCCGCGCGCCACACCGAGGAAGGCACTGATCACCCCGAGGACGGTCCCGAGCAACCCGAGGAGCGGACTCACCGACCCCACCATCGCGAGGAAGGGGATGTACGTCCCGAGCCGATCGCGCTCGGCGTTGGTCTCCGCATCGAGCACGAGGCGCAGTGCCTCGACCTGCGAGGCGGTGAGCGCGCCGGCCGCGGTGCCCGCTCCGGTCCGTGACCCGGTGCGGAGGTCGTCGAGGAAGCGCACCGCTCGCTTGAGGATGCGCGCGTGCGCCCCCTCCTCACCGCGGACGAGCAACAGCCCCTCGGCCTCCCCGAACGAGCGACAGCCGCTGAACTCCTGATGGAACGCCTCGCCGGTGCGTTCCACCTCGCGGAAGGTCCGCCACTTGGAGAGCATCACCGCCCATGAGAGGAGGGAGAGGACCGCGAGCACCGCCAGGACCGAGAGGGTGACCCCGGAGCTCGCGAGGATGAGCTCGAGGGGCGAGGACGGGACGGCAGCGGCGAGTTGGGCGAGGATCACCGGGCGTTGAACCAGTCGAAGGTGCGGCGGAGTCCCTCATCCAACGGCATCGTCGGGCTCCACCCGAGGTCCGCGCGGGCCTTCTCGATGCTGACGACCGAGCGGCGTTGCTCTCCCGCCCGCGGCGGGGCGTGTTCCACGGGCACCGCGCGACCGGTCCCCCGCATCAGGGCCGATGCGAGCTCGAGGACCGAGGTCTCGACCTGGGTGCCGAGATTGAAGGCGCGGACATCGACCGTGCCCGCGGGGAGCGGCGGCAGCGCGGCCGCGCGGAGATGCGCCTGCGCGACATCCCCGACATAGACGTAGTCGCGCGTCTGTCCCCCATCCCCGAAGACGGTGAGGGGGGTGCCGGCCTTCACCCGCTGACAGAAGATCGCGACGACCCCGGCCTCGCCATGCGGATCCTGCCGCGGCCCGTAGACGTTCGCGAAGCGCAATGCGACATAATCGAGCCCGTGGATGCGCGCGTAGTAGCCGAGGTAGAGCTCCACGGCATACTTGGCGATGCCGTAGGGCGAATCCGGATTCTTCTCGAAGGTCTCGAGGTTGGGCGGCGTGACGAGGTCACCATACACGGCCCCACCCGTCGACGCGAAGACGAAGCGCGTGCGCCGTCCCGTCGCCCGCATCGCCTCGATGAGGTTGAGCGACCCCTTGATGTTCACATCCGCGTCGAACCCGGGATCGGCGACGCTCTTCCGCACATCCATCTGCGCGGCCAGGTGACAGATGAGGTCGAAGCCGCCGTCCCGCACGCAGGCGGCGGCCTCAGGGGAGCGGATGTCCGCGTGGACGAAGGTCGCCGCGGAGGGGACCTGCTCCCGCTTCCCGCTGGAGAGGTCGTCGAGGACGGTGACG
>CAIVJV010000086.1 GCA_903906325.1 uncultured Gemmatimonadota bacterium | reverse complement strand
CGCTCCGTGCTCTGTTGGCGCTGGGCCTGGAGGGCGGCGGCGCTGAGGAGGGCGACCTGCTCTCCGGGCTGGAGGCCGCTGAGGACCTCGGTGTAGTCGTAGTCGGCGACGCCGACGCGGATCACCCGTGGCTCCCAGCTGCTATCGGCCTTCTGGACGAAGACGAGGGCCGAACGGCCCCCGTTCCGGCGGGCGCCGTTCGGCGCGCCGCCAGCCGAGGCGGGGGTACCCCTGCGCGTACCGCCTTCGGCGGTGCCCCCGTTCCGACGTCCCCCCGCGCGTGGCGCGGCGGAGTCGGCACCGGTGCCTCGCGCACGGTTGCCATTGGCGCGGGCGCCGGTCGCACCGCTGCTCGGACGCCCGCCCGTTGGGGCGGCCGCCGGGGCGCCTCCCTGGGGGCTCGCCGGGGAGCCACTCGCCCCCCCGCTGGGCGCCCCGTTCCGCATCCCCGCCGCACCCCCGAAGCCACTCCCCGAGCTGGCACGGATCTGCGCCTGCACGCTGTCCGGATCGAGCCCGAGGAGCGGCGCCGCCTGCGCCGCCTCACGCACCGAGCGGATCGCCTCGTTCGCCACCGCGATCACCTCCTCGCGCCGCTCCGAAACGATCGAGACCTCGCCGTTCATCCCCGGCATCAGGAGCCCGTCGCGGTTGTCGAGGGTCACGAGCACGGGGAACATCGTCACATTCTGCTGCACGACGGCCTGCGGCTCGATCTTCTCCACCGTGCCGCGGAACGGCCGGTCGGGGAAGGCGTCGACGGTCACCGTCGCCTCGAGGCCGGCACGGACGGCGCCGATGTCGGTCTCGTTCACGAGGGCGCGGGCGCGGACGCGGTTCAGGTCGGCCATCTTCACGATCGTCGTCCCACCGCCGACGGCGCTCGTCCCCGACTGCACCACCTGGCCGAGCGCGACGGGCTTCTCGATGATCGTCCCGAGCACCGGCGCGGTCACGCGCGCCTCGTCCAACCGCTGCTGCGCGATGTCGAGCGCGGCGCGCGAGCGGACGATCGCCGACTGCGCGTTCGCGATGTCGAGCTGCGCCGCCTCATTCTCCTGCGCGGTGATGATCCGCGCCGCGAGGAGCTCATCAGAGCGCTTCTTCTGGATCGAGGAGACCTCAAGCCGCTTCTCGGCGGCCTCGAGGTCGGCCTTGGCCTGATCGAACTGATTCTGCACATCGCGGGTGTCGAGCTGGACGATCAGGTCGCCCTCGCGCACCAGGGTCCCCGTCTCGACCGGCATCTGGATCACCTGGCCCGAGGCGCGGGACTTCACCTCGACCACGTTGATCGGTTCGATGACCCCCGTCGCCTCGGCCTGCACGACGATGGTGCGTCGGGCGACCTCCGCGGTCCGGATCACGAGGGGCTGCTCGGCCTTCTTCCCACAGGCCGCGAGGCAACCGGTGGCGGTGAGGAGCAGGAGGGTCTGACGGGTCACGGCACGTACTCCGAAGGAAGACGAGAGGGAGCGGGGCATCAGAGGTCCCGCCCGATGAGGGCCTCGATCTGCGCGCGTGCGGTGCGCGCGTCCAGCCGGGCTTGGATCAGCGCCTGACGCGCCGAGATGAGGGTGCTCTGCGAGGCGAGGAGGTCGAGCAGGGTCCCCGCACCGAGGTTGTAGCGCTCCTGTTGCACGCGGAGGTCCTCCTCACCGGCGAGGACCGACTGCTGCTGGATCTCGACGCGGGCCTCCGCCGTGCGCAGGGTCCCGAGCTGCTGGATCATGAGTTGCCGGGCATTGAGCTTGGCATCGCGGAGCGCGGCCTGAGCGTTCTGCTCTGCCAGGCTCGCCTGGAGCACCTGCTGTTCCCGATTGAGCCCGTTGAACACGGTGAAGTTGATGCGGAGGTTGGTCGCGATGTTCTTGTTGCGCGTGTCGCCGAGGAAGGCGAACCCGGGCTGTGAGGCGGCGTAGCTCTGGGAGAGCCCGAGCGAGAGGGTCGGGAGGTACGGGGTCTTGGTGGCGCGCGCGTTCTGCTTCGCCGCATCCGCGGCGGCGATCGCCTGGCGCACCGCGGGTCCCTGTTCGGCGAAGGCGAGGAGCTCGGGGTCACTCCGTGTGACGCGGAGCGTGCCGTCCCGCAGGTCGTCGGGGGCGGCGGTCACGAGGGTGGCCGATCCGACGAGACGCGAGAGGCTGGCGTTCGCCGCGGCGAGGGCGTTCTCCGCCGAGAGGACGGCGAGGCGGGCGTTCCCCACGGCGATCACCGAACGGAGGGAGTCGGAGCGGGTCGCGGCGCCGGCGCCCACCCGGGCGTTGGCGGCCTTGAGTTGCTCCATCGCCTGCTCGAGCTGCTTGCCGGCGGCGCCCTGTTGCTCACGGGCGGCGAGGACGGCGTAGAACTGTTGTTTCACAGTGAGCGCGACGGAGAAGTCCTGGGCGACCTCACTGGCCTCCGCGGCATCGACCCCCGCGCGGGCGGCCTGCAGCTCGAACCACCGCCGTCCCCCGTCGAAGAGCTCGAGGTTGCCGTTGAGGCTGTGGTTGGCACGCCACGGCACGTCGTTGGGGAGGATCGTGTCGAGGTCGAGGAGGTAGCGCGTCCCATTCTGCCGGTTGGCGCCCGCCCCGAAGGAGAGGGTGGGGAGATAGGCCGCATACCGGGAGCGCACTGTCCCAGCCTGCTGGCGCACGGCGTTCCGCGCCTGCACCGTGGCGGGCGCGTTCCGCTTGGCGAGCCGGACCGCCTCCTCGAGGGTGATCGGGCGCGCCGTCTCCTGGGCCCCGAGGGCGCCGGAGGCCCCGAGGGCGCAGACCATCAACAATCGGACCATCGGCATCATCACCGTGCACTCCCGGAGCTAGCGCTCCTGGCGACTCCGCTCGCGCGAGCGCCGCATGTCTTCGTATCGCGCCCGCTGCTCGGGGGTGAGCATCGCCTGGATCTCTTGCCGTGCCGCCGTCCCGACCGAATCGAGGACCGGACGGACCGGCGCCATCAGGGAGTCGTAGCGGCGGTTCCGCGCATCGAGGATCGTGTCGAACCGGGCGCGCTGGTCGGCGTCGAGGTCCAGCTGGACCGCGATCCGATCCCGCATGCTCCGCGGGTCCCGCCACTCGCGTGCCAAACGCTCCCGCAGGACCACCCGATCGGCGATGATGCCGAGGAGTGCACCCACGAGGACCGCACCCGCATAGAACGCCAGCGCCGCACCCTTGGTTCGCGTCATGGATGCCTCCTATCGTGGGGCCGGGGCGACGTAGGCTCCCGGGCGGTCATCGTCGAAGAGGCCCCGGCGGGCGAAGACGGGCTGGACGTCCGCCGGGGTCTCGATCTGGGTCTCATAGGCCATCCGCGTCTCGATCGCGCGGGCCCGCATCCAGAGCGATCCGGCCACGATGAGGGTGAGCCCCGCGGCCATGAGCCCGATGCGATAGGTCCGCTCGGAGAGCGCCCACCATGCCCGGTCCTCCAGGCCCTGGGCCACATGGGCCAGGATGCGGGCGTGGAGCCCATCCCAGTAGGCGGGGTCGGCCGGGGGGGCGGTGAGCCCCCGGAGGTGTGCGGTCACTTCATCATCCCGGTGCAGCGCCGGGCCGCGGGTCTCGTCGGTCATGCGTCACTCCTCAGCGCCCCGAGCAGCTGGCGCAAATGGGATCGTGCGTAATGCAGGTCGGAGCGGGCCGTCCCCTCGGGGATCCCGAGCATCTGGCCGATCTCCGCGTGGCGGAACCCCTCCACGTCGTGCAAGGTGATCACGGCGCGCTGCCGGGCCGGTAACGCCGCGAGCGCGGCCGCGAGGCGCCGCCGGATCTCATCGGACACCGCGGGGTCGCGGAAGGGGGAGGAGACCGTCTCCGGGAGCTCCTCCGCGTCCCGGACCTTCCGCCGGCGGGTGATGTCGAGCGCCGCGTTCGCCACGATGCGGTGGAGCCAGGCTCCGAACGCTTGGTCGGGGAGGAAGCGGTCGAGGGCGCGGTAGGCGTGGAGGAACCCCTCCTGGACCGCATCCTCGGCATCCTCGTGGTTGAGCACGATCGCGCGCGCCACGGCGTACGCCCGCCGCTGGTGGCGGAGGACCAGGGTGCCGAACGCCGCCTCCTCGCCCCGCTGGGCGGCGAGGACGAGTTCCCGCTCATCCGCCGGCCGGTCAGGGACCATGCGGGCGGTGGAGGGGATCCAGGGGAGGACCATCGTGGTCATGCGCGACACTCACGGGGCACATCCTCTCATACGGGGGAGTGGGCGCAGACGTTGGGTCGTGTCGCGGGGGGCGTCCCGGGTGTCGCTGGGTCAGCTGGCGGCGGGGCCCGCGAGGCCGAGGGTGGGCGCGATGGATCGCATCGCCATGATCACGAAGGCGATGTGCGCCTCCAGTTCGACGCCGAGCTCGGCGGCGCCGTTATTGACATCGTCGCGGGAGACCCCTCGGGCGAAGGCCTTGTCCTTGAGCTTCTTCCGCACCGAGCTCGCCTCGAGGTCCATCACACTCTTCGAGGGGCGGACCAAGGCCGCGGCGGTGATGAGTCCGCAGAGCTCATCGACGGCGAAGAGGGCCTTGGCCATCCGGGTCTCCCGGGCGACCCCGGTGAAGGGGGCGTGCCCGAGGATCGCCTGACAGATGTCCTCGGGATAGCCGAGCGATCGGAGATGGCGCACCCCCTCGCTCGGGTGCTCGGCGTCGGCGGCCTGCGCATCGTTGGGGAACCGCTCGTAATCGAAGTCG
>CAIVJV010000085.1 GCA_903906325.1 uncultured Gemmatimonadota bacterium | reverse complement strand
TCCTCGATGGCCGGCTGGTCTACGAGCGCGCCATGGGGCTCGCCGACGCGGAGTCCCAGCGCCCCGCGACGACGCGCACACTCTTCCGGATCGGCTCGGTGACGAAGATGCTGACCGCCGCGACGCTCCTGGAGCTCGCCGCGGCCGGGAAGCTCGACCCGCAGACCCCGATCGGACGCTACGTCCCCGAGCTCGCCACGCGGCGTGTGGGGACGGTGACGACACATCAGCTCCTCACGCATACCGCGGGGTGGCTCGACAACGCCGTCACCTATGGCCGGATGGGCGAAGGGGCCCTCGGCGAGGTCTTCCGCGAGGTCACCGACACCCTCTTCTTCACCGATCCCGGGCAGGTGATCTCCTATTCCAATCCCGGGTTCTCGATGGCGGGCTATGTGGCGGAGCGCGCAGGGGAGGCACGCTTCGCGACGCTCGCCGAGCGGCTCGTGCTGCGGCCGGTGGGGATGACGCGCTCGACCTTCCGACCACTCGAGGTGATGACCACCGACTTCGCCCAGGGCCACATGGGGAGCCCGGGCAGTGCGCCGGCGATGGTGCGCCCCTACACGGAGAACACCGCGCAGTGGGCGGCGGGATTCCTCTTCTCGACGGCGGGCGAGCTCGCGCGGTTCACCATGGCCCTCATGCAGGACGGGGAGCTCGATGGGAAGCGCGTACTCGCCCCGACCACGGTGCAGCGCCTCACGACCGGCTATCAGCCGATCCCCGGTGACTCGACCGCGCGCTACGGCTACGGGCTCGTCATCGGTCGGAAGGACGGCGCGCGGGTCTGGGAACATGGTGGGGCGATCAACGGCTTCGATGCGATGGTGACGATGTGGCCCGAGCGGCGCGCCGCGCTGATCGTGCTCGACAACCGGAGCGGGAGCCCGCTGACGGAGATCGACCGCTTCGTCCGCGAGACGGTCCTGACCCTCCCGCCGCGTCCGACACCGACCGCGGTGACCCCGCGCGTCGGGACCGCGGAGGAGCAGCGTGCGGTCGTCGGGACCTATGCGATGGGGGCCACACGTGTCTCGATCGCCACGTCGTCCGACACCCTCCGCTTCACGCAGGGCCCCGTCACCCTCCCGCTCCTCCTCCTCGGCGCGGAGCGGATCCGGGTCCTGCCACCGATGGGTGACCCGATCGACCTCCTGCTGGTACGCGATGGATCGGGTCGGGTGCGGTATCTCCATCAGGGCCTCCGCGCCCTCGCGCGGCAACCATGAGCCTGCCGGGTCCCACCAGCGGTGGCCCGATGCACCGGCTCCTCCGGATCCTCCCGTGGGCGATCCTCGCGGTGCACTTGCTCTTCGCCATCGCGATCTACCCGAGCCTCGGCCCGACCGTCCCCACGCACCTCGACTTCGCCGGGACGGTCACGCGTACGCGACCGACCTCATGGCTGGAGTGGTTCGGGCTCCCCCTGATCGGCGTGGCGACACTCCTCTTACTCCAATGCGTCGGCGCGATCCTCCCGCGCCATCCACAACTCTTCAACTTCGCGGAGAAGGAACGCTTCCTGAGGATCCCGCGTGCCTATCATGGCCCGGTGATCGCCCTGATGCGCGCGACGCTCGATCTGACCGGCGTGATCGTCGCGCTGACTTTCCTCTTCGTGCACCTGATGCTCTGGCGGGCGGGTGATGGGGAGGCCCCCGCCGGGATGCACATCGTCATCCTCATCCTCTCGATGGGCACTCTGCCCCTGATCCTGCTGATGACCTCGAAGATCAATACGGCCGTCGAGGAGGCTGAGCGGCGGTGGAAGGCGGACACGCTCTCGCGCTAGGGCGTTCGGGGGTACGAACCTCCGGTCAGCGATACGTCTCGAAGAACCCGGTCCCCCGCCCGCTGACCGGCTGCCCGCCGATCCGCCCCGTGAGCGTCGCGGTCCCCTTCATCTGCACGAGGAAGGTGCGCGCGGCATCCGGTCGGCGTGGGACCAGCGTCCCGTGCTGCCGCATGCGATCGAGCCGCACGTCGGACGCCATCGCGTCCTCGATCTCCAGCGCGATGCGAAGGGTGTCACCCCCGCGGATGTCTTCGAGCACCGCGCGGCTGGGCACCTGGAGTCGCCGACCCTCCGCCATGACCGTCCGCCCATCTTCATAGCGGATCGCCTTCGGCCGGAAGAGTGAGCGAAAGCCCAGGGAGTCGACGAGATAGACGAAGAGCGGTTCCCGGACATCGTCCGCGCCACTGCGACGCACGCGCCCGTACAGCACGGAGAATTCGCCGAGTCGCGCGGCGCCCCACTCCCACTCCACGTCGCGCCAGACGCCCCAATTGTGGTCGTGGTAGCCCGGTGCCCCACTGTAGCGCTCGCAGCGGCGCTCCACGCAGATGGTCCCATCGATCGTCCCTCGCAGGGCCGGCACCGCGTACCCGCTCACCAGCGTCGCATCACCGATGGAGGTGCCGGGGAAGTACGCGCCTGGCGCGGGCGTCAGGATCAATGCGACCGTCGCCTCGGCACCGGTCCCGTCCTCGCGCGCACGGGCGCGGACCTCATAGCGGCCGTCGGGGAGGACCGTCACGGTGTTCGTCCCCACAGCGAGATCGGCGCGCGAGGTGTCGAGCGTGATCTGTTGCGACGGGACGACCTGCGTGAAGCGCCGCGGCGCGCGCCCCTGCGCATGGAGGGTGAGGAGCACCTGCCCACCCCATCGCCCGTCGGGGATGTCACCGCCGACGGCGAGGGTCAGGAAGGCCCAGCGCCTCGCGTCATCCGAAAGGACGTTGAAGTAGTGCCATTCGCCCCAGGTCGGCCGTTCCTCGGCGATGATCGCGGCGGGGGTGTGATGGAAGCGATCGATCTCGTGCCGAAGCTCCGCCACCGTCGGACGCTGCCATCGCCGATCCCCGTCGTCATCCTCCCACGCGCCGGCGATGAGGGTGGGTGCCGCGCCGACCGCGCGTGACGCGGAGGGGATCTCCCCGAGCGCGCGGACCGGGTACTCGGTGCCATCCGCCGTGCGGAGATAGAGCAGCACCCCATCGGTCTGCGGCGCGACCGTCGCGATGCGATCCGCGAAGCGCGGCGAGGCGAGCACCTGCCGATAGACGAATCGCGCGTTGGCGATCGAGGCGAACATCCCCCCGACCCCACCGGTCTTCATCACCTCGAGATCGATCCCCTCGGGGAGCACCGTGACATCGCCGCCCCCGACGAGCTTCTCGTCCATGGACTGGACGACCATCGCCTCCCCGATCGCGAGGAGGGTGATCATCACGCCGACCCCGAGCGCGAACCCCGCCAACAGGAAGGCGGAGCGCCACGGACGATCGCGCAGGCCGCGGAAGGCGAGGCGGAGGAGCATCGCGCGTTACGCGGAGCGCGGCGCGGGGTCCAGCGGCCGCCGCACCTGGTCGTCGACGATCACCCCATCGCGCATATGGATCACCCGCCGCGCCGCCTGGGCCAACTCCTCATCATGCGTGACGGTGACGATCGTGGTGCCGTCGCGATTGAGGCGATCGAAGAGGGCGATCATCTCCTCCCCGGTGCGCGCATCGAGCTCGCCGGTGGGTTCATCCGCGAGGAGGAGGGCCGGCCGGTTCGCCAAGGCCCGCGCGACGGCGACGCGCTGCTGCTCGCCACCGGAGAGCTGGAACGGCCGGTGATCGGTACGCCCGCCGAGCCCGACGTACGTGAGGAGCTCCCGCGCCCGCGCCTCGCGCACGGCGCGTGGGACCTTGGCCTCCGCCATCGGGAGCTCCACGTTCTCCGCCGCCGAGAGCGTGGGCATCAGATAGAAACGCTGAAAGACGAAGCCGATCCCGGTGAGCCGGAACCGCGTCGCCTCGACGTCCCCCATCCTCGCGACGTCCCGCCCGCGGATGAGGAGCTGCCCACTCGTCGGCCGGTCGATCGCGCCGAGGAGATTGAGCAACGTGGATTTGCCGCACCCCGACGGTCCGACGATCGCGACCCACTCCCCGGCCTGGACCTCGAGGGAGAGGCCGCGCACCGCCTCGACCGGCGCACCGGCCACGAGATAGGCGCGCCGGAGGTCGCGAGCGGAGAGGACGGGATGCGATGGGGTCATGCGACCGCCTCCTCGCGGAGGGTCTGGGCGATGGAGAGGGTCGTCGCGCGCCACGCGGGCCAGAGCCCGGCGCCGATCCCACAGCCGATGATGAGCCCGAGCGAGCGGACCGCCGCCGAGGGCTCGAAGCGGAAGAAGTCGAACGCGGCGGGGAGTCCCGGGAAGGCCGAGAGGATCCCGTTGAGCCATTGGGCGGTGACGAGTCCGAGCCCGAGGCCCAGGACCGCGCCGATCACCGAGAGGACGAGCCCCTCGAGCATCACCTGGAGCACGATGCGCTCGCGTGCGATGCCGATCGCCCGCATCACCGCGATCTCCCCGATCCGCTCGTTCACCGAGACGGTGACGAGCGTGGTGACGAGGAGGAACCCCGTGAGCAACGAGACCGACGCGAGGATGAAGGCGAGTTGCCGGAAGTAGCTGAGCCGCTCGTCGACGAAGCGCAGGGCCGCCTCGGTGGAGAGCGCGCTCACGCGCGTGTCGCTCGCCTCGATCCGTCGCCCCACGCGCTCGACCGCCGCGCCCGGCCGCGTGGCGACGAGCACGACCGAGAGGCGGTCCCGTTGCTCCGCCCCCCCCCATCGCCTGCACCGTGGCGATCGGCAGCGCCGCGACCTTCTCCCCGCCGGCGAGCATGAAGAACCGCCCCCGTCCGACCACGCGCACCGTGCGCTCGCCGGAGAACCGCCGCAGTTGTGCGTCATACCCGGCGGCCACGCGGAGCGTGTCACCGAGCCGCACCCCGGTCGCCGCGAGCCAGGCGCCATTCACCACCATCTCATCCGGTGCCCCGATGTCACGCCCCTCGGCGAGCACGTAATCCCCCTGCACCCTGGGATCGATCCCCAGGAGGAAGGCGGGGACCACCGAGTCCGCACGCGGGGTGAAGAGCTTGGCACCGAGCACGGGGGCGACCGCGACGACATCCGGGTCCTCCGCGATCCGGGCGACGAGCGCCGCCGCCCCACCGACGGTCGCCTCGGAGTCGAACGGCATCGTCCCACGCGGGGTGAGACGGAGCTGGAACCCCTGCTGCTCGATGAAACCGCGGAAGCTCTCGCGCATCCCGGAGCCGAGCATCACCATGTCGAGGAGCATCGCGGTGGCGACGGCGACGCCGGCGATGGTGAGCGCGGTGCGGCCGCGGCGCCGCGTGAGGGCGGCGAGGGCGAGGCGGGGGATCATCGGCCCACGAGCTCCAGCGGCGCGGTGCGCACGAGCCGCTGCGCGGCGAGGTAGCCACTCACGATCCCCAGCACCACCGAGAGGCCGATGGCGATCGCGAGGATTCCTGGAGTGACGAGGGCGAATCGGAGCGGGGTGGCGTAGACCCCTTGGTAGTACCAGTTCACGATCGCCGAGGCGGCGGCCCCGAACCCAGCGCCGAGCGCGCTCCCGAGGAGAGCGATCAGCGAGGCCTCGAGCATCACCGAGCGCACGACCGTCGTGCGCGAGAGGCCGATCAACCGGAGCGCGCCGACCTCGCGCCGCCGCTCATCCACCTTGAGCAGGGTGATGCAAAGGAGGAAGATGGCACTCGCGACGATCGTGATGATCCCGATGGCGCGATGGAAGCGGTTCACCACACGGAAGGTCGCCGAGGTCTCGACCGCGACCGCGGCGGCGGGGTAGGCGCGGAAACCGAAGGCCATGGTGTTGATGGCGGCGCTGACGGAATCAGGCGTGGCGACCCTGTCCCTCACGCGCGCCCCCGCCGCGCCATCCCGCGTCATCACCGCGAACCGCCCGATCCGGTCACCGAGCCCGGTGAGACCCTGCAACTGATCGAGATGCACCCGCACCCGGTAGTCGCTCCGCGCGATCTCGCTGGGGTCGGCACTGCGGCGGGTGATCGCCCCGATCCCGACCCACGCCCCCGTCGGCGCGCTCGCGGTCGGGGCGAGGCGGACCGAATCACCGACCGCGAGGCCGGCGGCGGTCGCGAGGCGCTCGTCGATCGCGATGGTGCGACGCGCGGGCTGGGCCTGGACGTGCGCGACCGGGGCCGTGAGGATCACGGCCCCGGTCAGGGTGCACCACCATCGGACCATCATGCGCTTGGGGGGGATGCGCACGGCCGCTCGGCGACCGGCGCTACTTCTTCTCGGTGAACGCGACGTCGAACTGGATCTTCACCTCGTCGCTGATCGGATTCAGGTTGGAATCGAAGGCGATCCCGAAGTCCTTGCGGTTGATCACCGTCTCGCCCTTCACGCGGCCCACGCTGCGCGCGGCATCGAAGAAGACGAGGCGGGTCGGCAGGGTGACCCGCTTGGTCTTCCCCCGGATGGTGAGGTCGCCGGTGATATTGAGGCGATCCTCGCCCACCTTGTTCACGATCGCCGACTTGAAGGTCGCGGTCGGGAACGAATCGGCGGCGAAGAAGTCGTTGCTCTTGAGGTGCGCGTCCCGCCGCTCGATGCGGGTGTTGATGGTGCGGGTGTCGATCGTGATCACCACCGAGGAGGCGCCCCAGTTCGCGGGATCGAGGGAGATGTCGGCCTCCCACTTATCGAACGTGCCGTGCGCGTCGAGCATGCGCGACTCGGCGACGAAGTTGAGCTGCGAGTGCGCCTGGTCGCGCACATAGGTCTTGGGGGGGATCACCGCGGCGGCGGTCAGGGCCGGGATCGCGACGAGGGCGAGCATCCAACGCTTCATGACGGTCAAGCTCCAGCAGAGGGTGACGGTGAGCCAGGACGGCTATCCGTCACGAATGCCGGAGGTCGGTCAGCGGTTCCCGCGTCGCGCCTTGGGGATCGGCGCCCCGTGTGGGTCGTGGGCGGGATCCCCCAGCGCCGCGGCCATGCGATCGATCAGGGCGTCGCTCGCCGCATGCTCGAGCCGCTCCGCCTCCGCATGGACCGCCTCCCCGCGAAATCCCAACCGGCGCACGAGGTAGGTCTCGAGCACCCGATGCCGCCGCACCAACGCGAGCGCCGCGCGGCGCCCCGCCGCGGTGAGCCGCGCCCCCTTGTAGCGCTCCACGCTCACCAGCCCCGCGCGCGACATCCGCCGGAGCATCCCGCTGACGCTGGGCGCCGCGACGCCGAGTCGCGTCGCGATGTCGTTGGTCCCGGCGGGCGTCCCGCCGAGCTCGAGCGCATAGATCGCCTTGAGGTAGTCCTCGGCCTGCCGCGTCAGCGCCGTCACGCCGCCCTCCCCCACCGCCGCGCGAGCAGGGCGGCCACGAGCCAGCCCATCCCCGCGGCGAGGACCACATCGCTCAGGAAATGCGCGCGATGGAGCACGCGACTGATCCCGCAGCCGGCGGCGAGGGCGTACCCCACCCAGCGCGCCCGGGGATAGAGCCGCGCGAGCATCGCCGCGCCGCCGAAGGCGACCATGGTATGCGAACTCGGAAGCGCGAGCCCCGCCGAACTGAAGGTGCGCTCCGCAAGGTCACGGAAGACATGGAGTCCGTCGTGCGGCCCTGGACGCTCGCGACGCAACGTGAGCTTGAGCAGCTCCGCTGCGATCCCCGATCCCGCCGCCCCCCAGAAGAGGAGCCACCCGCGATGCCGGGCCCGCGCGCGCCGCGCCGGATCCTCCCCCTCGGCCAAGGCGATCCCCACCGCGAGGGCGATCCACGTCGGGAGGAACCCCATGATGCGGAGCAACCGTCCCCAATCCGTGTCGTAGACCGTCGGCAGGGAGACCCGCTGATACACCTCCCGGTCCACCACCCACGCCACGGCGAAGAGCACCAGCGTGAGGCCGAGCGCGCGCCAGAGCTCGCGCGACTCGACGCGATGTGCGAGGAGCGGCATCCCGGCGTTCGAGGATGACGTCATCGGCCGATCACCGCGGCGAAGCCGGTGAGGATCCGTTCGGTCATCCCCCAGACCACGAACGTCTCATGTTGCACCGCCTCGACGGGGAGGGTCACCCCGCGGACGGTGACGGTGGTGCGGACCCGTGCGGTCGGGGCGAAGAGGGCCTCGAGCGAGACCCACCGCGCCTCCGCGACCTCCGGGTTCAATCGCAGGGCGATCGGCTCATGCAGGGCGGCGACGTAGGGACGCACGATGATCGGCGGCAGATGTGGGGTGCGCGGCCGGAGCTCATCGAGCTCCCCGAGGATCTCGCCGGCGCGCGCGAGGTCGATGCCGACCTCCTCGTGCATCTCGCGGATGGCGGTCGCCTCGAGCGAGGGATCGCTCGGGTCGATCCGCCCGCCCGGCAAGCCGATCTGTCCACTCCAGGGATCGCCCTCGCGCTGGGCCCGCCGGATGAGCAGGACCTCGGCCCCGGCCTCGCACGCGGGGCGGAGGAGCACCGTGACCGCGGCCTCACGCACGGGGGCATCTCGCTCGGCGCGCCGGGCCTCGCGCGCCTCGAGCGCACGCGACACGCGGGCGACGAAGGGATGCGTCGTCGCCCCGGTCATCTCACCCTTCGACCGCGCCGCCCGCGGCCACCCACGCGCCCCACCCACCGGCCATCGAGGCGACGTTGGTGTAGCCCATCTGCTGGAGGGTGTCGGCGGCGAGCGCCGAGCGGTTCCCACCGGCGCAGTAGATGATGAGCGCCCGCTCCCGCGGCACGACCGCCTCGATCTTGGTCTCGAGCGTCCCGCGCGGGATCACCACCGCGCCGGGGATCCGCCCGAGGTTCGTCTCATTCGGCTCGCGGCAGTCGAGCACCACCGGGGCATCGGCCCCGGCGATCAGCTGCTGCACCTGCGGCACGCTCACCTCGCGGATGCGGGTCTTCGCCTCCGCGATCATCTGGGCTCCGGACTTGATCGTCATCGTCACGCGCTCCGTGAGAGGGGAATCGTCGGGGTCAGCGCGACGCCGCGAGCTGTGCGACGACCTCGGCGAGCGCCTTCACGCGCGTCGCATCGGTGGCGGTGCGCGCATCCTGCTCGAGCGCCTTGGCGAGCGTGGTCAGCGCGGTGCGACGCGCCGCCCCCGAGGCCGCCTCGGCCTCCGCCAGCTGCTTGGTGACCGTCTCGAGCCGCGCCGCCGGCAACCCGCCCCACCGCGTGAGTTGGTCCACATACGCCTTCGCGACGGGGAACGCCGCCGGCCAGCTCACCTTCCGCTGATCCTGCGGGTTGAACGTCTCCACGCGCGCGAGCTTCGCCGCGTCGATCTCGTTCTGCGTCAGTTCCCCGCTCGGCGTGAGCTCGAGGATGTCGAGCCCGCGCGCGATCTCCGAGCCGTAGATGCGCCCATTGTGCCAGTAGGCGGACCACTGCCCCGAGAGGACCAGCCGCTCCCCATTGAGCGGACCGCGGTCGAAGTACGCGATCTCGCGGACCCGGTCCGGATCGGTGAAGTCGGTCACCGAGATCCCACCCTGGTACCACGACTGGACGAAGAGGTCGCGGCCTGGGACGGGGATGAGCGAGCCGTTGTGCGCGACGCAGTTCTCCAGCGCCCCCTGGGCCGCCGGGAGCTTGAAGTACCCCGCGGGGGTGAGCTGCTTGGTCTTGCGATCGAGTCGATAGTACGCGTTGCCGCCCCAGAGCAGGTTGTCGGTCGCGCGGCACCGCGGCGAGACCCCGCCCCCCCACTCGTCGGTGAAGAGCACCGTCGACCCGTCATTGTTGAAGGTCGCCGAGTGCCAGTAGGCGAAGTTGGGATCGCTCACCTCGGCGATGCGCTTCGGGTTCGCGGGATCCTTGATGTCGAGGAGGATGCCGTTCCCCGAGCAGGCCCCCGCGGCGAGATCGAGCTCCGCGTAGACCGTGATGTCGTGGCACTGATCGGTCTCGGCCGTCTCCTGCGCATCGGCGGCGAGCTTCCCGCCCTTCCAGAGCCCCGCCATGTTCCCCGCCGCATCGGCGAAGACGCGCGGCGAGTTCACGATCTTGGCCTGTGCGGGATTCGCGAGCGGGACCTTGATGACGTCGATCCGGAAGTACGACGAGGTCGCCGAGGTCTCGCGGGGATCGC
The DNA here is from genome assembly GCA_903906325.1 of uncultured Gemmatimonadota bacterium. GTDB lineage: Bacteria > Gemmatimonadota > Gemmatimonadetes > Gemmatimonadales > Gemmatimonadaceae > Pseudogemmatithrix. The sequence goes on along the minus strand of CAIVJV010000085.1, from coordinate 22,781 downwards.
AGCCCGCCAGTTCGGAGGGCGACCGCGACGGGCTCGTGCCGGAGACGTACACATAGACGTTCTGCTTGTCGCGCGGGCTCACGAGGAGCGTGTGCGTGTGCGAGCCACGGCAGGTCTGCACCGCTGCGACCTGCACCGGCTTGGTGATGTCGCTGATGTCGAAGATGCGCACGCCGCGGAAGCGCTCCGAGCTCACCGAGTCACGCACGCCCTGGGTGCCACAATCGACGCGCCCGCGGGTCTCCTCGACCGACATGAACATGAGGGTGCCATGCACCGAGACGTCGCCCTGCCCGCCCGGGCAGGCCATCGCGGCCACGAGCGTCGGCGCCTTGGGGTTCGCGACGTCCCAGATCTGGACGCCGTAGTAGCCGCCCTGGAAGACGTAGGTCTTATGGAAGGCGAGGTCGGCGTTGACGAAGCCGAAGTCGCCGAGGTTCGCCGGGTTGGTGAAGGTGGCGGAGCGCGGCGTGGTGGAGACGAGCTCCATGTTCCGGATCGCGACGCCGGCATCGAGGTAGCCCCCCCGGAGTGAGGCGCGGGGGTCGGTGGTGCTGGCGCGCGGGCCGGCCGGCTGGGCCGGGGCCTGCTGCGCGACGAGGGGGGCGGAGGCGAGGAGGAGGGCGGAGAGGGCGACGAGTGCGCGCATGGCCTGAGGCAGGGCGAAAGGGGGTCGGAACGGCATCCCCGATATGTATCCGAGGCGCGCCCGAGACGCCATCTTTCTGGGGATGTCGCTCACCGCTCAAGTCCTGCTCGCCCTCGCGGCCGGCTTCGCCCTCGGCCTCCCCCTCGCCGGGGCGGAGACCGGCGCCGGTGCGGCGCTCCTCCGCGGGCTCGATCCCGTCGGGGCCCTCTTCATCAATGCGATCCGGATGACGGTGATCCCCCTCGTCGTCTCGAGTCTGATCGTCGGGGTCACCGCCGCGCCCGACCCCAGGACGGTCGGGCGGATCGGGGCGCGGGCGATCCTCCTCTTCGTGGGGGTGCTCGCCGCGGCCTCCGGCGTGGGCGTGCTCGTCGGGTATCCCCCTGCTCGGGCAGCTCCCCCTCGACCCGGCGGCGGTGGCGGCGATGCAGGCGAGTGCCGCGAGCGCCGGGGCGCAGGCCGCCGAGGGCGCGAAGGCGGTGCCGAGCCTGGCTGAGTGGGTGGTGGCGTTGGTGCCGCCCAATCCGATCAAGGCCGCCGCCGACGGCGCGATGCTCCCGTTGATCCTCGCCTCGGTGGCCTTCGCGATCGCGCTGCTCCAGGTCCCCCTCGAGCGGAGGACCCCCGTGATCCGCGTGCTCGATGGGGTGATGGAGGCGTCGCTCATCCTGGTGCGCGCGATCCTGCGGCTCGCCCCGCTCGGGGTCTTCGCCCTGACGGTCGGCCTCGCGGCGAAGTTGGGGGTGAGCGCCCTCGCCGCCCTCGCCGGCTATATCGGGGTCGTCTCCGCGATCTGCGTGGGCTTCATGGGCGGCGTGCTCTACCCGGCGGCGGTCGTGCTCGGGCGCACCACCCTCCGCGACTTCGCGCGCGCCGCACTCCCCGCGCAGACGATCGCCTTCAGCTCGCGTTCCTCCCTCGCGGCCTTGCCGGCGATGCTCGAGGCCGTGCGCGACCGGCTCCGCCTCCCGCCAACGATCGGGAACGTCCTGATCCCGCTCGCGGCGACGATGTTCCGCGCCGGCGCGGGGATCGGACAGACCGTCGGGGTGCTCTTCATCGCCCGGCTCTACGGGGTGGATCTCGGCGCCGCGCAGCTCCTGACCATCGCCCTCACCTCGGTGGTGACCTCGTTCTCCGTGCCGGGGATCCCCGGCGGCTCGATCCTCGTGATGGTCCCCGTGCTGATGGCGGCCGGCATCCCGGTGGAGGGGATCGGGATCCTCCTCGGCGCCGACACGATCCCCGACATGTTCCGCACGACGACGAATGTGACGGGGCATATGACCGCCGCGGTGATCCTCGCGCGCGGGGAGACATCGGCCGCGCCGACCTCGTGAGCGCGACGCGCCCGCTCACCGTCCTCTTCGACCTGGACGGGACGATCGTCGATTCGATCGCGCTCCTCACCGCCTCGATGGAGCACGCCTTCGCGGGGCGGACGCATCGCCCCACCGAGGCGGAGTGGATCGCGGGGATCGGGCGGCCGCTCGACGACATCCTCCGCCCCTGGAGCGCGGACGAGGCGGATCTGGACCTGGTCCGCGATCGCTATCGGACCTTCCAGCGGGCGCATCACGATGCGATGACCACCGCGTATCCCGGGGCGGTGGAGACGATCCGCGCGCTGCACGCCGACGGCCATGCGCTCGGCATCGTCACCTCCAAGCTCGAGGTCGGGGCGCGGCGCTCCCTCGCGCTCATCGGCGTGGAGGGGTGCTTCCAGGTCGTGGTGGGGATCGACGCCACCACGCGACACAAGCCCGATCCCGAGCCGGTGCGCTTCGCCCTGCATGCGCTCGGGGAGCCCACCCCCGCGCATGCGGTCTTCATCGGGGATTCGACGCACGACATGCACGCCGGACGCGCCGCGGGGGTCCAGACGGCCGCCGCGCTCTGGGGGCCGAACACGCGCGCGGTGCTCGAGCCGACGGCACCCGACCATTGGCTCCATGGGTTCGGCGATGTCCGCCTGGTCGTCCGCGCGATCGGGTCCGCTGAAACCTGAGGGTCTGACCCTGCGTAGGGTCGGGTATCTCCTTCCCCGCTCGGAACCGATTATGGCCACCCGTCGCCACCCCGTCCTCCTCGCTCTCGCCGCGAGCCTCGTGCTCGCCCTCCCACTCACCGCGCAATCCACCACCACCTGGCAGTGGAGCGGCACCCTGGGAGCGGGGCGCACCGTGTCGGTGCGCAACGTGAACGGCGCGGTGCGGGTGACGCCGAGCGCCGGCCGCACCGTCGAGGTCACCGCCACCAAGAAGGTGCGTCGCGGGGAGGCGGACGCCGTGCGCATCGAGGCGCGGATGGCGGGAGCCGGCAACGGCGACGTGGTGATCTGCGCCCTCTGGGGGCCCGACGCGCGCTGTGATGCGTCGGGCTACCGTGGCGGGTCGCACATCCGAGGGACCGACGTCTCCGTGGACCTCGTCGTGAAGGTCCCGGCGGATGCGAAGGTCACCGCCTCGACCGTCAATGGGGCGGTGACGCTCACCGAGATCGGCGGGGATGTCGATGCCTCGACGGTGAACGGCAGCGTCACCGCACGGTCCCTCACGGGGCGCGTCAACGCCTCCACGGTGAATGGGTCCATCACGGCGCAGGGGGCCGTGGTGGGGGATGGGGTGCGCTACAGCTCGGTGAATGGGAGCATCACCATCATCCTCCCCGAGACCACGGGGGCGGTGCTCGACCTCTCCACCGTGAATGGACGGGTCACCACCGAACATCCGGTGACGCTGGACGGGACGATCTCGCGGCGCCGCATGCGCGCGACGATGGGGAAGGGCGGGCCGACGCTCAAGGCATCGACCGTGAATGGGAGCGTGACGGTCAAGAAGGGGTGAGCGCGGTGGCTGGGCGCCCCGTCAACCGACCAACCCGTCGATCCGCGCCGCCAAGGTGAAGTCGTGCTCCGTCAGCCCCCCGCTGTCGTGCGTGGAGAGCGTGATGATCACCTGGTTGTACCGCACATCCACATCGGGATGATGGTTCATCGCCTCGGCGGGCTCCACGAGCCGCTGCACGAAGGCCGTGGCCTCAGGGAAGCCATCGAAGAGGAAGGTGCGGGTGATCGCATCGCCCTGGCGCATCCACTCGGAGAGGGTCGCGAGACGGCGGTCGATCTCATGATCGGCGAGTACGGGAAGCTTGGGCATCAGGGCCTCCGGTAGGGGGGGTCGTCGGTCGGTGAGGTCAGGGCTCCCCCCGATGGCGCCGGGAGGCAGGACCCTGCACGTTTAACGCTAACGCGGCGTCCCATCAGATGGCGAGCCGTCCCCCTCCCCCGCCCCCTCATGCCCACCGACTCCTCCTCGTTGCTGCGCCGCGGCCTCTTGGTGCTCCTGATGATCGGGGCGGTCGGGCTCGTGGGCGATTTGGTCCTCCTCGAGCACTACGAGGACCGGACGCAGTTGATCCCCTTCGGGCTCCTGGTGACCACCATGGTGGTGACCGGGTGGCACTGGTGGGCCTTCGATCGGCGCACCCTGCGGATCTTCCAAGCGATGATGTTGCTCCTGATCGTCGCCGGTCCGCTCGGGATTTACTTCCATGTGACGGGGAACTACGAGATGGAGCACGAGTTCGATCCCTCGCTCCTGGGGTTCGATCTCTGGAAGGCCGTCCTCCATGGCGAGGCCCCGGTGCTCTCGCCGGGCACGTTGGTGCAGTTCGGCCTCCTCGGCCTCTTGTACGCCTACCGTCATCCACTGCTCTCCTCCACCGACCCTACCCGATGATCATGCGCCGCTCCCTCTCCCGCGCCACCCTCCTCCTCGCCGTCGTCGCGCTCGCCGCACAGGCCCAGGTCGGCGCCTCCGTCACCGCCAAGGATGCGAACACCCTCCCCGAGGCGGAGATCGCCGTCATGCCGGGGATGACCCCCGCGCTCGCGAAGGAGCTGGTCGCGGCGCGCCCCTTCGCCGGACCGGCGGCGTACGACGCCTTCCTCAAGGGGAAGCTCAGCGACGCGCAGCGGGCCGAGCTCTACCCCAAGCTCTGGGTGCACCTCAACCTGAACGCGGCGACGCGTGAGGAGATCGCGCTCGTGCCGGGGATGGGGCCACGGATGATCCGCGAGTTCCTGGAGTACCGCCCCTACAAGGACCTCGCCGTCTTCCGCCGTGAGATGGGGAAGTACGTGAAGCCCGACGAGGTCGCGCGGCTCGAGCAGTATGTGTTCGTCCCGATGAACCCGACGACGGCGAGCGATGCCGATCTCATGACGATCCCGACCATGGGCCCACGGATGCTGCGTGAGTTCAAGGAGTATCGCCCCTGGACCTCGCGCGCCCAGTTCGACAAGGAGATCGGGAAGTACGTGAACGCCAAGGAGGTCGCGCGCCTCGCGGGGTTCCTCGCCTTCCCGAAGTGAGGGGCGCCTGAGGCGCCCCCGCTACGCGGGACGCGCCTGGCAGAGATGCGCGAGTGCGACGCCGGAGAAGTTGCTGGTGAAGGCGGGCCCGAACCCGGGTTGGGTTGGGGCCCGCTTCTCGTAGATGGTCCCCTGCCGCTCGTCGTGCCAGATGATGCTCTGCTTCACGGCGACCTGCTTCTTGGCGCAATCGAACATCGCGATCGCGCGGCTCGCGGTGATCGGGCCCTTCGGCGTCGCGACCGGCTTGGTATAGGTCGTGCGGATCGTCGCCGTGATGATCCCGTTCGCGGTCGTCACGCTCGTGGGATCGAGATAGACGGGGTTCCCGGTCACCGTCGTGCCGATGGGCTGCCAGCGACCGGTGCGCCCTTGGGCGGGTGCGGCGAGCGGCAGGAGGAGGAGCAGGCAGAGCACGAGGCGGGTCGGCATGGGCGTCGTGGGGCTGGCGTCAGGTCGGTCTGGTGGTGGTCGCACGCAGCGCGGTGATCCCCGCGAGGGCGAAGAGCACGGCGGCGAGGAGGAAGGGGAGTCCCGGGATGTGCCAGGCGAGCCCCGCCCCGATCGCCCAGGAGAAGGCGCCGGTGAAGAGCGCGGGGCCGAGCATCCCGGCGATCGCCATCAGGCTGCTGTTCGCCCCCTGCACCTGCCCCTGCTCCGACGGACCGACCTGCTTGGAGATCAGCCCGAGCAAGGAGGGATTGAAGAGTCCCGCTGGCGCGTAGAGCACCGCGCCGAGCCAGAAGATCGGGACCGAGGTGGCCACCCCGTAGGTCGCGAACCCCACCGCGCCGGCGATCGCGCCGATGCGGAGCGCCGTGCGCTCGCCGAGTCGCTTGACCAAGGGGCGGACGAGCCCCCCCTGCACGATCACGTTGAGGACGCCGACGATCGCCAGCGAATACCCGATCGCCTTGGCCTCCCACCCGAGCACATACCCGGCCCACAGCACGAAGACGCTCGGGAAGACGGTGTGACCGATGGCGTAGAGGAGACTCGCCGTGGCGAGCCCGAGGAGCTCGTGATGGCGGCGCAGGAGCTGGAGCGCCCCGATGGGGTTCGCCCGCGCGAGGGAGAAGGGCGCCCGCCGCTCGGGAGGAAGGGACTCCGGGAGGACGAAGATCCCATAGAGCGCGTTCACGAGGGCGAGCCCGCCCGCCACCATGAAGGGGAGCCGCGGGTCGCTCGCGCCGAGGAGTCCCCCGAGGGCGGGGCCGATGATGAAACCGAATCCCCAGGCGGCGCCGACCAGACCGAAGGCCCCCGCGCGCTTCTCCGGCGGGGTCACGTCGGCGATATACGCCGTGGCGGTGGTGAACCCCGCCGCCGTCATCCCCGAGAGCACCCGCCCGACGAAGAGCCAGGTGAGCGAGGGGGCGAAGGCCATCAGCAGGTAGTCGAGCCCGAGCCCGAAGATCGAGACCAGGAGGACGGGACGGCGGCCGAAGCGATCGGAGAGCGCCCCGAGGAGCGGGGAGCAGATGAATTGCATCGCCGCCCAGGTGGTCCCGAAGATCCCGTACCAGGTCGCGGCCCTCGCCGTATCCCCCCCGAGGAACCCCTTGATGAGCTGCGGGAGGACGGGGATGACGATCCCGAACGCGACGATGTCGAGGATCATCGAGGCGAAGATGAAGGCGAGGGCGGCCTTGCGGGGAGCAGCCATGGGACAAAGAGTAATGCGAATGGGACCGCGCCGCGCTTCGTGGGGTAGGATCCCGTCCCCTCTCACCCGAGTGTGCCTGATGGCCGACCCTCGCTCCGATACCGATGCCTCCGACGCCGGCTGTGATGGCACGTGTGATCTCGATGGGACCGCCGCAGGACCGGATCGCCGGACCTTCCTGAAGGAGGGATTGCTGGCGGTCGCGGCGCTCACCGCCGTGGCCGGCGCGAGCGTCCCACTCGAGGCGATGACGCGCAGCTATCGCGTCGGGGCCACCACGGGCGCTGCGACTCTGACCTATCCCATCCCGACCACCGACGGCGCGACGATCGACCGCGCCAACCGGGTGATCCTCATCCGCTACCAGGGGATGGTCCACGCCCTCGCGCGCGAATGCCCGCACAAGGGGACGATGGTCGACTGGCAGCCGGAGCAGAACCGACTCTACTGCCCCAAGCACAAGAGCACCTTCACCGCGAACGGCACCCGCATCCAAGGGAAGTCCCCGCGGAGCATGGACCGACACCCGGTGACGCTCGAGAACGGCAAGCTCGTCGTCGACACCCTTCGGGTGATCGAGGGCGATGCGGCGGGCTGGGCCACCACGGGGGTCAAGGTCAGCTGAGACCGGCTCGGGGCGCTCGCGCTGGAGCGACGCCCACCACGCGCTACGCCGCGACCTCGCGCTCCACGGCCGCCCGCAGGATGCTCATGAAGTCCTGCGCGTTGGTCACCACCCCGATCGCCTGGTGCGTCCCGCGGTCCTTGAGCTTGCTCACGAGGAACTCGCTCGCGTCCACGCAGATCGTCGGGAGCTCACAGAGCCCCCGCTGCGGATCCTCGTAATACGCCGGGAGCATGTTCCCCACCGCGATCGAATGCAGCGCCGTCGCGATCATCACCGCCATCGTCGCCTGGATGGTATGCGCGCGCGTCGCCTCCTGCGCCGCGACCATATCGGTCAGCACATCGGGGAGCGGGCCATCGTCCCGCAGGGAGCCCGCGAGGACGTAGGGGACCTCCTCCACCACGCAGGCATGCATGATCCCGCTCGTGATCGTCCCGTCGGCCACCGCGGCGCGGATCGAACCCGCCCGACGCACCGCGTTGATCGCGCGCATATGTGCCGCATGCCCCCCCGCCGTGGGTTCCCCCTGACTCGTCATCCCGAGCGTCGTCCCGACGATCGCCGCCTCGATGTCATGCACCGCGACGGCATTCCCCGCGAGCAACGCCTGCACATAACCGTTCCGGATGAACCAGACGAGGTTGTCGCGCGCCCGCGAGTGCACCAGCGCGGGGCCGGTGACCCAGAGCACGTACCCGCCACGGCGCTTCTCCTCGACGAGCATCCGCGCGATCGCCGCATAGTCGATCGGCTTCTCGCGCGAGACCTGGCTCGACATGAAATGGAAATCGCCGGCCGCCTCGCCCTCGGGCACGAACCCGCGCGCATGGACCAACACCCCCTCGGTCCCATCCTCGGCCAACCCGACCACCACCGCGTCGCCCGCGCGCACGCGCCGTCCCTCACGCACCCACCACTGCCCCGCCCCATCGCGCACGAGCACCCCGTCCATGCGAGGCTCCCTGGGCATCACCCAGCGCCCATCGCGCTCCTTGATGTAGGTCGGGAGATTGGTCGTCGCGAAGAAGCCCTCCGGGAGGACGCCATCCCGCTCGACCGACACGGTGCGTGCCGGGGGCGCCGCCCGCAGCGCGGCGACCGAGAAGTCCGGCGGGAGATACCGCACCGTGGCCGTCATAGGATCCGCTTCCCACAGGCACTGAGGATCAGCTCGCAGGCGATCTCCGCGGTCCGATTCCGCTCATCGAGCACCGGGTTCACCTCGACGAGGTCCACCCCGATCACCTTGCCCGTATCCGCGAGCATCTCCATCGCGAGATGCGCCTCGCGATAGGTCATCCCGCCAGGCACCGCGGTCCCGACCCCCGGCGCCTCATCGGGATCGATCACATCCATGTCCAAGGAGATCCAGAGCCCGTCGGTCTCCCGCGTGACACGCGCGATCGCCTCCTCCATCACCGCCCGCACCCCGCGCTCGTCGAGATGCCGCATGGTGAAGGCGGAGAGCCCCCACGCGGCGATGTGATGCCGCTCCGGCGCATCGAGGTCGCGCAATCCCACCAGCGCCACATCTGGCGCACGGAGCGCGGGCTTCGCCCCCGCGATGCTCCGCATCGCCTTGTCCCCATGCCCGAGCAGTGCGGCGAGCGGCATCCCATGCACATTCCCCGACCGCGAGGTCGCGGGCGTATTGATGTCGCCGTGCGCATCGATCCAGAACGCGCCGAGCCGTGCCCCGCGCGCGCCGAGATGCGCCGCCGCCCCGGCGATCGATCCCGCCGCGAGCGCATGGTCCCCGCCGAGCACCACGGGGAAGGCCCCCGCCTCGAGCGCCTCGCGCGTGACCCGCGCGACCGCGGTGCACACCTCGGTGATCGCCCCGAGATAGCGCGCCCCACGCTGCGCCCCGCGCGCGGCATCCTCGCGGAATGGCACCGGGACGTTCCCCACGTCCTCGACCACATGCCCCAAGGTCACGAGACGGTCGCGGAGATCGGTGTAGCGGACGGCGGAGGGGCCCATGTCGACCCCGCGCCGCGAGGCGCCGAGGTCCATGGGGACACCGATGAGGCGGATGGTGGACATGCGAGGGAGCCTACATCACGCCCCGACGCACGGAACCCCTCGGCATAGCCATGCAGCGCTTGCACGCGCTATGCATGGCCCGCGGCATGATTATCCCGCGCGCGGACTCAACGCGAGCCCCACCGCGATCACCACGAGGGCCCCGATCACATTGTGCCAGAGGAAGGCGACCTGTGGGGCGACAACACTCACCGCACCGACCGTCGCCATCCCGGCGAGCAACCCATAGAAGGCGCCCCGTCCGCGCGCGCGGGGGAGCATCGCGAGGAGGAAGACGCCGAGGATCGAACCGTAGAAGAAGGAACCGAAGCGGTTCACGACCTCGATCAACGACCCCAACGTCGCCGCATAGGTGGCGACGACGCAGGCGAAGAGCCCCCAGACGGCGGTGGACCACTTGGAGGCGGTCAGGTAGTGCGCCTCGCTCGCATCGGTCCGGACGCGCCGCCGATAGAAATCGACGATCGTCGCGGTACTGAGCGAATTGAGCTCGGCCGCCACGCTCGACATCGCCGCCGCGAGGACCGCGGCGAGGAAGAGCCCCACGAGCCCCATGGGGAGGTGATCGAGCACGAAGCGCGGGATCACATAGTTCACATCCCGCGTCGGACCACGCACCACCTTCCCCGCCTCGGCCAGCGCGGCCGCGCGGGTGATCTCCGCCTCGCGCTCGCTCGCCTGGAAGGCCGCGATCGCGGACGACTCCGCCGCACGGTCCCCGGCGTCGCGCGCCGACGCGATCGCCGTCGCCGCGTCACGCCGGACCGCCGTTTGCGCGGCGTACGCGCCGTGCAGTGAATCGTAGGTCGCCGAAGCCGAAGCGCGCATCGCCCGCTCATGCGCGGGGTTGTGGTAGAGCGGCGCCGGCTGGAACACATAGAAGAGGAAGACCAGGACGCCGAGCAGGAGGATCAGCGCCTGGAGGGGGATCTTCCAGTACGCGCTCATGAGGAGCGAGCTCCGCGCCTCGTCCACCGACCGCGCCGTGAGATACCGCTGCACCTGGCTCTGGTCGGTCCCGAAGTACGAGAGCATCAGGAAGGTCCCCCCGATGAGCCCCGACCAGACGGTGTACGGATCGCTCAGCGAGAAGGAGAAGTCGAAGGTCCGCAGCCGTCCCGCCGCCCCGGCGACCGCGAGCGCGTCATCGAGGGGCACCGGGAGCCGCGCGATCAGCACGACCGCCATCGCGATCACCGCGGTGACGATCACCACCATCTGCTTCACGTCGGCCCAGGTCACCGCCTGCACCCCACCCACCACGGTGTAGAGCACCGTCGGGAGCCCGATGATCGCGACCCCCCAGGTGAGCGGCACGCCGAGCACGGCGGAGAGCACCACCGCGGGCGCGGAGATGATCGCCCCGCACGACATCCCGCGCGAGAGGAGGAAGAGGAAGCTCGTCAGCGTGCGCGTTCGCGCGTCGAAGCGCCGTTCGAGATACTCGTAGGCGGTGTAGACCTTCGCCTGATGCAGGAAGGGGACGAGCGTCACGCCGAGGATCACCATCGCGAGCGGGAGCCCGAAGTAGAACTGCACGAAGCGGAGACCATCGGTCGCCCCCTGCCCCGTGGTCCCGATCAGCGTGATCGCGGAGAGTTGCGTGGCCATCACCGAGAGCCCGACCGCCCACCAGGGGAGGCTCCGGTTCGCCATGAAGTACCCCTCGATATCGACCGTCCCGCGCGCACGGCGCAGCCCGTCCCAGACCACATAGCCGAGGTAGGCGACGACGATCGCCCAATCGAGTCCGTGCATCAGCGCCTCAGAAGGGGTAGCGCCGCTGGAGCCACCAGAGCACGAGCAACGCGACGACCTGCATGGTCATCACCCGGAGGAGGGTGGCACGGAAGCGCGTCGCCATGGGCGGTACTATAGATAGGGCGAGAGGAGCCGCGCGAGTCCGTCGCGCACCTTGATCCCGAACGGTCGGCCGTCGAGCTCCTCGAGGGTGACCTCACGGCTCTCGGCGATCCGCTGGTCCACCAGGTCGGCGAGGGCGCCGGCACAGCTCGGGCAGTAGAGCTCCACATCGAGCTCGAAGTTGAGCCGCAGGCTCCGCGGATCCCAGTTGGTGGAGCCCACCAGCGCCCAGTGGCGATCCACGATCATGACCTTGCTATGGTCGAACGGCTTGGGCGAGAGGAAGACGCGGCACCCGGGCCGCAGCACCTGCCAGAGCTGCGCCGCCGCCGCCCACCCCACCGGGACGATGTTCACGTGCGCCGGGATCACGATCCGCACCGCCACCCCACGCAACGCCGCCACGGAGAGGGCGGTGATCAGGGCGGGATCGGGGAGGAAGTAGGGCGTGACCACGGTGATCGACTCCCGCGCCATGTCGATCGCGCCATGCAACACCTTGGAGAGGACCTCGAGGTCGCCGTCGGGCCCATCGGTGATCGCCCGGGCGACGGTCCCCCCGACGTCGGTGAGCTCCGGATACCAGGCCGGCCCGTCCAACACCTCCCCGGTGCTGAAGACCCAATCCTCGGCGAAGGCGTCCTGGATCTGCGCCACGATCGGGCCGGCGAACCGGAAGTGCAGGTCCCGCGTCGGCCGCGTCGGCCCGATGGCGTGGAGGTTGTCACGGCGGATGTTGGTCCCACCGGTGAAGGCGAGGGTCCCGTCGACCGTGAGGATCTTCCGGTGGTTCCGGAGATTGAAGAAGGCGAGCCCCGCATGTCGCAGCTGCGGCGCGAAGAGCTCGGCCTGCACCCCGGCCTTCCGCAGCGCGACGTGGGCGCGCGGCCAGGTGTAGAGGGAGCCGAACCCGTCGACGAGCACCCGCACCTCCACCCCGCGGCGATGGGCGGCGATCAGCGCCTCGATGATCGGGCGCCCCGCCTCGTCATCGGCGAAGATGTAGGTGGAGAGGGCGATCGAGCGCTGCGCCCCCTCGATCGCCTCGCGCATCGCGGGATAGCAGGCGTCGCCATCCTGCAGGAGGACGACCTCGTTGCCGCCGACGATCGGGCGCTCGGTGAGCCGATCCCCGAGCTGCGCCTGCGCCCGGAGGTGCGTGTCCGCGAGGACCTGCCGCTTCCCGGTCGCGATCCGCATCGCCGCCGTGGTCGAGAGCGGGAGGCGCCGGCGCCGCCGGTGGAGGACGCTCGCCCGCCGCTTGATGCGGTTGAGCCCGAAGGCGGCGTAGATGATCGCCCCCACCCAGGGGGCCAGCCAGATGAGCCCCACCCATCCGATCGCCGCCCGGACATCGCGCTTCCGGAGCACGGCGTGCAGGCTCGCCACGACGCTCATCACGAGGGCGAGCGCACCGGCCGCGTAGGGCCACCAGACGGGGAGCGAGTGGAGGAGGGCGCGCACGGAGGGAGAGAGGTGACCTGGGCCGATGTCCCGAGCGGACCTTCCCAATGTAGTTTGGAGCATCACCCCTGTCGCCCCGAATCGGGGCCCCCGAGGAGCCGATCATGGTCGTGACCTTCACCGTCAATGGGACCCCCCGCACCGCCGACGTCCCCGCCGACATGCCCCTCCTCTGGGTGCTGCGCGATGTGCTCGACCTCAAGGGGACCAAGTTCGGCTGCGGGATCGCACAGTGCGGCGCCTGCACCGTACACCTCAATGGGGCGGCGACGCGGGCCTGTCAGATCCCCGCCTCCGCGGTGCAGGGACAGCAGGTCACGACGATCGAAGGACTCTCGACCGACGCCACGCACCCGCTGCAGCGCGCCTGGCAGGAGCTCGACGTCCCGCAGTGCGGCTACTGCCAGGCGGGGCAGCTCATGCAGGCCGCCGACCTGCTGAGCAAGCATCCCAACCCCACCGACGCCGACATCGATGCGGCGATGGTCGGGAACCTCTGCCGCTGTGCGACCTACCAACGGATCCGTGAGGGGATCAAGCGGGCCGCGGTGCTCAAGCGTGAGGGGACGAAGCGATGACCGATCGCCGCACCTTCCTCCGCGTCACCTCGCTCGCGGGTGGCGGCCTCCTCATCGGCACGCTGATCGATCTGGACGGCACCGGGGCGCTCTGGGCCGCTGCACCCGCCCCGGGGTCGACGACCCCGTTCACCCCGAACGCCTTCATCCGCATCACCCCCGAGGGCGCGATCACCATCGTCGCCAAGAACCCGGAGACGGGCCAGGGGATCAAGACGATGCTCCCGATGCTCATCGCCGAGGAGCTCGATGTGGAGTGGAAGACGATCACCATCGAGCAGGCCCCGCTCGATGAGGCGAGATACGGGCGCCAGTTCGAGGGGGGGAGCACCGCGACCCCCACCCAGTGGGAGCCGCTCCGCCGCGCCGGGGCCGTCGGTCGGCAGCTCCTGCTCGCCGCCGCCGCGCAGACGTGGATGGTCCCCGTCACCGAGTGCACCACCGAGCCGGGCGTTGTCGTCCACGCGGCCTCGAAGCGGCGCCTCACCTACGGCGCCCTCGCGACCACCGCGGCGACCCTCCCCGTCCCCGATCCCGCCTCGGTCCCGCTCAAGGATCCCAAATCCTTCCGCATCATCGGGCGCGCGACCCCGAACATCGACAATGCGAAGATCGTCCGCGGCGCCCCGATCTTCGCGATCGACGTCACCGTCCCCGGGATGCTCCACGCCGTCTACGAGAAGGCCCCGGTCTTCGGCGCGAAGGTCGCGCGCGCGAACGTCGACGAGGTGAAGAACGCGCCCGGGGTGAAGCAGGTCTTCGTCCTCGAGGGCGGGACCGCCCTCAACGGCCTCATGCCCGGTGTCGCGATCCTCGCCGACACCACCTGGCATGCGCAGGCCGCACGGCGCCGGCTCCGCGTGAGCTGGGCCGCGCACCCCACCGCGGCCCAGAGCTCCGCCGACTTCGCCGCGCAGGCGGAGTCGCTCCTCGAGGGGAAGCCGGCGCGCGTCCTCCGCGCCGACGGCGATGTGAGCGCGGCCTTCGCGCGTGCCGCGAAGGTGGTCGAGGCACGCTACGAATACCCCTTCATCGCCCACGCGACGATGGAGCCGCAGACCTGCACCGCGCGCTTCGCCGATGGGCGGATGGAGATCTGGGCGCCGAGCCAGACGCCGGAGAACGGCCGCCAACTCGTCGCCACCACCCTCGGCCTCGCCCCCGCGGCGATCACGGTGCATCAGGTCCGTGGCGGCGGCGGCTTCGGCCGGCGCCTCAACAACGACTACATGGTCGAGGCGGCGGCGATCGCCAAGCAGGCCGGCGTCCCGGTGAAGCTCACCTGGAGCCGCGAGGACGACATCCGGCACGACTTCTATCGACCCGCCGGGTGGCACGGCCTCCGCGGCGCCCTCGACGCCGACGGCCGCATCATCGGATGGAGCGATCACTTCGTGACCTTCGGTGAGGGAGAGCGCTTCGCCCCCTCCGCTGGGATCCAACCCACGGAGTTCCCCGCGCACTTCATCCCGAACTTCTCCCTCGGGAGCTCGGTCATCCCCCTCGGCGTCCCCACCGGGGCGCTCCGCGCGCCGACCAGCAACGCGATCGCCTTCGTCTTCCAGTCGTTCATCGACGAACTCGCCCATGCGGCGGGGAAGGATCCCCTCGCGATGCGGCGGCAGCTCCTACAACAGATCCAGAAGCCGGAGGGCGGCGCGATGCCCGCCGGCGCCATGGACCCGAGCCGGATGCTCGGCGTGCTCGACCTCGTCGCCGAGAAGTCGGGATGGGGCACGCGCACGCTCCCCAAGGGGAGTGGGATGGGGATCGGCTTCCACTTCAGCCATCGCGGGTACTTCGCCGAGGTGGCGGAGGTGCGCGTGAGCCCGAGCGGCGATCTCCGCGTGGTGAAGGTCTGGGCCGCGGGCGATGTGGGAAGCACGATCATCAATCCGAGCGGGGCGCTGCAGCAGGTGCAGGGGTCGGTGCTCGATGGGATCGGGGAGGCGCTGAAGCAGGAGATCACCATCGACGCCGGCCGCGTCGTGCAAGCGAACTTCAACGACTTCGAGCTCCTGCGGATCAATCAGGCGCCGCCGGTCGAGGTCCACTTCCGCACCACGGAATTCCCCCCCACCGGGATGGGGGAGCCCGCGCTCCCGCCGGTGATCCCGGCCATCACCAACGCGATCTTCGCGGCCACCGGGAAGCGGGTGCGCTCGCTCCCCCTCTCCCGGCACGATCTCCGGTGGGCATGAAGCACTGGCTCGAGACGCGGCAGGTCCTCGCCGCGATCGCGGCGGTGCATCAGGCGGGTTCCGCGGCGGCCCTCGCCACGGTTATCCGCGTGCGCGGGTCGGCGTATCGACACGCCGGGGCCAAGCTCATGGTGCGCACGGACGGCACCTCCGTCGGCAATGTGAGCGGGGGCTGCCTCGAGGGCGATGTGCGTGAGACCGCGCTCCGCGTGATCGCCACGGGAGCGGCCGAGCGACGCACCTACTGCGGCGGGAGCGATGAGGTCGTCGCCTGGGACCTCGGCGTCGGCTGCGAGGGCGAGGTGGAGGTGCTGATCACGCCGATCACCGACGATATGGCTGCCGAGCGGGAGGCGATCGCACGGGAGGAGGCGTTCGCCGTGCTCACCCCGATCGCGGGGGGGCGGCGTCGCGTGACGACCGGCGCGGAGTGGCTCGCCGGAGGCTCGCGCCTCGTCACGATCGATGGCCAGGAATGGTTCGTCGATGCGCTCACCCCGCCCCCGCGCCTCCTCGTCGTCAGCGGGGGCGACGACGCCGTGCATCTCGTCCGCCTCGCCGAGGCGGTGGGGCTCCGCGTGGTCGTCGCCGACCGTCGGCCCGGACTCCTCGCCCCCGAGCGCTTCCCCGCGTCGGTGCGCCGCGTCGAGACCGATGCCACGCACCTCGCCGAGCACGTGGTCCTCACCGCGCAGGACTTCGCGGTGGTGATGACCCATCACTACGCCGACGACACCGCGTACCTGCGCGCCCTCCTCACGAGTCCCGTCGGCTACATCGGGATGCTCGGCCCACGCGCCCGGACGGAGCGCATCCTCGGCGTGCTCCGCACCGAAGGGCCGATCGATACCGCGCGGCTCTACGGCCCGGTCGGGCTCGACATCGGGACCGATGGGGCCGAGCAAGTGGCGATCGCGATCCTCGCGGAGATCCTCGCGGTGCGGAGCGGCCGTGCACCCCGGTCGTTGCGGGAGCGCCGCGCACCGATCCACGCCAGCAGCGATGAGCGGTGAGATGCGGATCGGCGCGGTGATCCTCGCGGCGGGCGCCTCCACGCGGATGGGGCCCACCACCAACAAGCTCCTCCTCCCCGTCGAGGGCGTCCCGATGGTGCGCCGCACCGTCGCACGCGTGCAGCTCGCGGGGATCCGCGACATCGTCGTCGTCACCGGTCATGAGGAGGACCGGGTGCGCGCGGCCCTGGCAGGTCTCCCCTGCACCTTCGTCGAGAGCCCGGACCCCACGGGCCCGACCAGTGGATCGCTGCACGCGGGGCTCCGCGCCTTCGGGCCCGAGATCGATGCCACCCTGGTGATGCTCGCCGACATGGTGCATGTCACCACCGCGATGCTCGCCACCCTCATCGCCTCGGCGCGCACCACCGACGCCCCGCTCGAGGTCTCGCGCTACGGGGAGGTGCTCGCGCCGCCGCTCCTCTTCCGTCGGGCGCTCTGGCCCGAGTTGCTCGCCTGGCATGGCGAGGGGTGTGGGAAGGCGGTGGTCCGTGCGCACCTCGCCGAAGCGAATGTGCATGACTGGCGCGAGGCGCGCCTCGCGGACATCGACACGCCGGACGACTACGCCGCGCTCACGCGATGACGCGCGCCGCCTCCTCCGGGCGGAAGACGACGCACACCTCGCCGCGCCCACGGAACCGATGCCGGTTCCGCGCGATCACGGCATAGACCGCATCGCGGATCACGCGCGGGACCAACAGACCCAGGGTCCCGAGTGCACCCCAGACGCCCCCGAGATAGCGCGCGGCGGAGAGGGCAGCGGTGGAGTGCGTGATCACCTGCTCACGCCCACCGTCGGACTCGACCCAGAGGAGCGAACTCACCTCGGCCAGCCCGGGATGTCGCGCCTCGAGCGCGCGCCCCGCCTCACCTGCACGGGGGGCGAAGCGCAGCGTACGCCGACGGCGATCGCGCGCGAGGAGGAACCGCACCGACCGGGCACAGAAGGCACAGGTGCCGTCATAGAAGAGGATCGGGCCGGTGCCGGCCATCGCCGGCGCTGGAACCGTCGGATTCGCCACGGGATCGGTCACCCTGCATCTTATCACGGATGACCACTCCGGCGCCCACCCTGCCCATGCTCCCCATGCGCGACGGCACGCGCCTCGCCCAGCGGCACTGGGACCCCGCCGGTCCAGCCAAGGGGACCGTGCTCATCGTCCACGGGCTCGGCGAACACAGTGGTCGCTACGACCACGTGGCCACCTTCCTTACCGCGCGGGGATGGCACGTCATCGCCTACGATCTCCGAGGCCACGGCCACTCCGAGGGCCGCCGCGGCGCGATCCGTCGGGCGGACGATCACCTGACCGACCTCACCACCGTCGTCGATGCCGTCCGTTCCTCCCCCCTGACCCCTGACACCCGTCTCCTGCTCCTCGGGCATTCGATGGGGGGCGCCTTCGCCGCGCAGTTCGCCGCGCGGGCGGTGCGTCCCATCGACGGACTGATCCTCTCCTCACCGGCGCTCGACCCGGGACTCACGACCTCCCAGCGGATCCAACTCGCCATCGGGCGCACGCTGACGCCAGGCCTCGCGCTCTCCAATCAACTCGATGTCACGCGACTCTCGCACGATCCCGCGGTCGTGGCCGCGTACCGGGCCGATCCCCTCGTGCACGACCGCGTCACCCCGCGACTCGCGCAGGCGATCGTCGAGGCCGGCACCGAGGCGATCGCTCGGGCCCCGCACTGGACCCTCCCGACCCTGCTGTTATGGGCCGGGGACGATCGCAACGTCGCGCCCGCCGGCTCGGCGCGCTTCGCGGCACGGGCCCCGAGCGATCAGGTGACCGCGACCGTCTTTCCCGCGATGTTCCACGAGATCTTCAACGAGCCGGCTCGCGCGCAGGTCTTCGCCGCGCTCGAGGCCTGGCTCGCCCGTATCGGAGGAGGCGCCCATGCGTAGACCCCTGAGCCTGCTCGCACTGGTCATCGGCAGCACGGCCTGTGACCGGACGGTCCCGCCCCCGGACCGGATCTTCGTCAACGCCCGCATCTGGACCGGGGACGCGACGAACCCCATGGCCACCGCGATCGCCCTTCGCGGCGATACCATCGTCGCCGTCGGCACCGACGATTCCCTCCGCACCCTCGCGGGGCCCACGACCATCGTCGAGGACCTCGGCGGACGTCGCATGCTCCCGGGGTTCCACGATGCGCACTGGCATCTCCCCACTCGCCGCACCGCGGACCTGAATGGGGCCGAGGATGTCGCGGAGCTGATCGCGCGCCTCGAGGCCTTCGCCGAGGAGCTCCCGGCGGATGCCTGGATCACCGGCCGTGGATGGACGCCGCAACGCTTCCCGGGCCGCACCCCACATCGCCGCTACCTCGACGCCGCCTTCCCCACGCGCCCCGTGCTCCTGACCGATCGCGATGGGCATCAGGTCCTCGCCAACACGGTGGCGCTCCAGCGGGCGGGGATCACGAAGGACACCCCCGTCCCTGTGGGCGGGGCGATCGTCCTCGATCGGGACGGCACGCCGACCGGTCTCCTGCAGGAGACGGCGATGCCACTCGTGCGGAACCAGCTCCCCGCCCCGACCGCGGACGAGGTGTACGCCGCGCTCCGCTATGAGATGCACCGCGCCGCCGAGCGCGGGCTCACCGCGCTCCAACTCGCGCAGGGGATGAGCGCCACCGAGGACTCCGCGATCGCCCGCGCGCTGGTAGAGGATTCCCTCCTCGTCCGCTTCCGGGTCGGGGTCCCCTTCAGCGCCACCGTCGCCGACTCCACCCTCGAGCGCTATGCCGCGCTCGTCCGCGCGCAGACCGGGCCACTCATCCGCTACGGGCTCGCCAAGGGGATGCTCGACGGCACCGTCGACGCGGGCACCGCCGGGATGCTCGAGCCCTATAGCGCGGGCCGCCGCGACCTCGGCCTCCTCCGCTGGGATGTCGACACGCTGCGGATGACCATCGCGCGCTACGATCGCGCGGGGCTACAGGTGGCGCTCCATGCGATCGGGGACCGGGCGATCCGCATCGCCCTCGATGCCTACGAGCAGGTCCAGCGGGAGGGCGGACGCCGAGACGCGCGCCATCGCATCGAGCACCTCGAGGTCCCGCACCCGACCGACATCCCGCGCTTCAAGGCGCTGGGGGTGATCGCCTCCACGCAGGCGATCTTCGCGACCCCCGATGCCACCGGGCTCGGCAACTATCTCACGATGCTCGGCCCCGATCGCGCCGACCGACCGATGCCCTTCAAGTCACTCGACGACGCCGGCGCGATCCAACCCTTCGGCAGCGACTACCCGGTGTTCCCGATGAATCCCCTCTGGGGGATCTACACCGCCGTGACCCGGCAGCTCGATGACGGGACCCCGTTCGGTGGATGGAATCCCGAGCAGCGGATCACCCTCGAGGCGGCGCTCCGCCACTACACCGCCGATGCCGCCTACGCCGCCTTCCGCGAGCAGGAGATCGGCGTGCTGAAGGTCGGGATGCTCGCGGACTTCGTCGTGCTCTCGGAGGAGATCTTCGACGTGCCGTCGGTGGTGCTGATGCGCGCGACCCCGGTGCTCACCGTGATGGGGGGGCGCGAGACCTACAGGTCGACGTCCTTGGTCTCGCGCACGAAGAGCGCCCCGACCACCAAGGTCAACGTGGCGATGATCACCGGGTACCAGAGCCCGGAGTAGATGTCACCGGTCGCGGCGACGATCGCGAACGAGGTCGTCGGGAGGAAGCCGCCGAACCACCCGTTGCCGATATGGTACGGGAGCGACATCGAGGTGTAGCGGATCCGCGCGGGGAACATCTCGACGAGCGCCGCCGCGATCGGGCCGTAGACCAACGTCACGTAGAGGACGAGGATCCAGAGGATCAGGACCACCATCGGGGTGTCGATCCGCTCAGGATCGGCCGCGGCGGGATACGCCGCCTCGGTGAGCCGCGCGGTGAGCGCCGCATCGAAGGTCGCCTTCGTCGCCGAGTCGGCGACCGTCGCGTCGTAGGCCACGATCTCGTTCGCCCCGATCCGCACGAGGGCGGCCCCGGTCCCCTCCATGTTCCGGTATGGGATCCCTCGCTTCACGAGCGCCGCCTTGGCCACATCGCACGACGAGGTGAAGGCGCTCGTCCCCACCGGATTGAACTGCACCGAGCACTCGGCGGGGTCGGCGACGACCACCACTGGGGCCGCCGCCTGCGCCGCCTCGAGCGCCGGGTTCGCGTAGTGCGTCAGCGCACGGAAGAGGGGGAAGTAGGTCAGTGCCGCGAGCGCACACCCCGTGAGGATCACCGGCTTCCGTCCGATCTTGTCCGAGAGCTTCCCGAAGATCACGAAGAACGGGGTCGCGAGCAGGAGCGAGACCGCGACGAGGATGTTCCCCGTCTGGAGATCGACCTTCAGCGTCTGCGTGAGGAAGAAGAGCGTATAGAACTGCCCCGTATACCAGACGACCGCCTGCCCCGCGGTGAGCCCGAAGAGCGCGATCAGCACCACGCGCAGGTTCGGCCACGAGCCGAACGACTCCCGGAGCGGCGCCTTGGAGGTCGTCCCCTCCGCCTTCATCGCCCGGAAGACCGGGGACTCCTCGAGCGCGAGCCGGATCCAGACCGAGATCCCGAGGAGCACGAGCGAGACCATGAAGGGGATCCGCCACCCCCACGCCGCGAACGCCTCGGCGCCGAGCACCACGCGACAGGTGGTGATCACCAACAGCGAGAGGAAGAGCCCCATCGTCGCCGTCGTCTGGATCCATGAGGTGTAGCTCCCACGCTCCCCCGGCGGCGCATGCTCGGCCACATAGGTGGCGGCGCCGCCGTACTCCCCGCCGAGCGCGAGGCCTTGGAGCAAGCGCAGGAGGATCAGGATGATCGGGGCCGCGATCCCGATCCGTGCGTACGAGGGGAGGATCCCGACGACGAAGGTCGAGACCCCCATCAGGAGGATCGTGACGAGGAAGGTGTGCTTGCGGCCCACGAGGTCCCCGAGCCGTCCGAAGATCAGCGCCCCGAAGGGGCGCACCGCGAACCCTGCCGCGAAGGCCAGCAGCGCGAAGATGAACGCCGCCGTGGGATTCACCCCGGAGAAGAACTGCGCCCCGATGATCCCGGCGAGCGAGCCGTAGAGATAGAAGTCGTACCACTCGAAGATCGTGCCGAGGGACGAGGCGACGATCACCTTCCGGGCGTCGCGGGTGGTGTCAGGGATCAGGGCCATGGGCGGGAAGATGCGCCGCGACTACGGATTGAGCCAGTACGAGAACTTGAGCAGGAGGGTGTTGTTCGGATGCGCCGCGAAGAGCCGCCCCAGGTCCTGGCGCGGCGCGAAGGGCCCCGGATTCGCCCCATCCCCACGCCCCTGCTGCCAGACGAGGAAGAGCTGCGATCCCAGCCGGTACTCCCAGCGGAGCACCACGTTCGAGTTGAACTGCCGGCTCGTGAACGCCCCGAACGATCCTGCCACCGGGAGGTACGGCTGGAAGCGATCGGCGTAGCGCGGGGCATCGGGGGCGACGATCTCCCGGCGATCGGAGAATGACCCCGCCGAGACGAAGGGCTGCGCGTAGATCTGGAGACTCACCGTCGGCGTCACCGTCACATTGAGCCGCGTGGTGATCGCCAACGTCGACTGCGCGAGCCGGGCGACGGTGAAGTGGGTGGTGTCGCTGAGCACCGCCCCATAGTTGGCGAAGTGCTGGCTGTCATCGACTCGAC
The DNA here is from genome assembly GCA_903906325.1 of uncultured Gemmatimonadota bacterium. GTDB lineage: Bacteria > Gemmatimonadota > Gemmatimonadetes > Gemmatimonadales > Gemmatimonadaceae > Pseudogemmatithrix. The sequence continues at coordinate 625 of CAIVJV010000085.1, read as the reverse complement.
GCTCGAATGAGGTGCCGAGCTCGAGCTGGGTGCGGGTCCCGATCCGTCCGTTGAGCCCCACCTGCGCCGAGGCCTGCCAGGAGCGGCCGTCATCGCCCCGCGCGACCTGCAGATCAGCGGTCGGTTGCAGCGTGCGGCGCAGGTCTCCCTCGAACTCGACGGAGAAGAGTTCGCTGCGTGACATCCGCAGCGCCGGTCCGCCCCGCGCGCAGGTGATGCAACGTGTGGCCCCGAGATTCCACGTGGTGTAGTAGAGCTCCACCCCCCAGAAGTTCGTGAGCTCCGCCCGTCCGAAGAGCGCCACCGAGGACCCGGTCGGGAGCCCTCCGGTGGTCCAATGTTGCTCGGCGTTCAGGCTCACGTTCCCGCGCCGGTACCACGCGGAGGGCTGCACCGAGGCGAACGAGAGCTGGTTGCGCAGCATCGCATCGTTCACGAGGGTGACGAACCCCAGGTCGTTGAGCTCCGTCCCCGGTTCCGCATACCGCGTGATCGTCTCCCACCGCACGCGCCCCGCATAGCGCCGGAGCGTCAGCGAGTGGACGCCCCCGTCCATGAGGGTACGCGTCGAGTCGTAGGTGAACTCGTTCCCGGGTCGCTGTGCGTAGTGCACGCTCGTGAGCTG
>CAIVJV010000084.1 GCA_903906325.1 uncultured Gemmatimonadota bacterium | reverse complement strand
TTCCAGTCACAGACGCTTCGGCGTCTGGCGCAGCGGGTGGTGCTCAACACCATGCTCGACCGCGCGGGGGACAAGCAGGCGATCCCCGACGTCCGTGCCGTCACGGAGCTGCACCTCCGCCGCCTCGCGGAGCGTCTCCAGCCGATGGATGGAGGGCTGGTCCCCGATCAGGCGCTTCGCATGCAGGCCCTTCGCGAGATCGCGGCCTATTTCGACGGCGAGGACGATCCCGCCTCGCGCACGCGCTTCCCGGTCCTCCCGCTCCCCTGGCCCTGAGCCTCATGCTTCCACGTCGGCGGTTCCTCGGTGACCTCACGCGGATGGCGGCGCTCTGCGCCATCATGCCCAACGAGTGGCAGATCACCTGGCATCCGCGCTTCGCGGATGATCCCTTCGCCTTGGGGGTGGCGAGTGGCGATCCGACGCCGACCGGTGCGGTGATCTGGACGCGACTCGCCCCGCGGCCCTTCGAGCCCGAGGGGGGGATGCCCGGGACGCGGCCGATCGTCGACTGGGAGGTCGCCGATGACGAGCAGTTCACGCGGATCGTGAGGAAGGGGCGTTATACCGCGGCCCCCGAGCTCTCGTACTCGGTGCATCTCGATGTCGAGGGGCTCGAGGCCGATCGGTGGTACTTCTATCGCTTCCGCTCTGGTGGGGCGGTGAGTCCTGTCGGTCGCCTCCGAACCGCGCCGGCGGACGGTGCGTTGACCCCGCTGCGGTTCGGGATGGTCTCCTGCCAGAACTATGAGCAGGGGCTCTTCACCGCCTATCAGCATCTCGCGCAGGAGCGGTGTGATCTCATCACCCACCTCGGCGACTACATCTACGAATACAGCGCGCGGGCTGGCGCGGTCCGTCCGCATCGCGGGTTCGAGGTCCGCTCGCTCGACGATTATCGCACGCGCTATGCGCAGTACAAGCTCGATCCGCTCTTGCAGGCGGCCCATGCGCTCTGTCCCTGGCTCGTGACCTGGGACGACCACGAGGTCGACAATAATTACGCGAACGACGTCGGTGAGAATGTGATGGAGTCGGCCGAGCAGATGCGGACGCGTCGCGCCGCCGCCTATCAGGCGTGGTGGGAGCATCAGCCGGTCCGGGTGCCGCGGGCGACGTCCTGGGCCGATCTGACCATCCGCCGGTCGACGGCATGGGGATCACTCGCGCGGGTCTGGATGCTCGACACGCGGCAGTACCGGGATGATCAGGCCTGTGGCGATGGGACGCAGAAGGTCCCGTGCGGCGAGTGGGAGAACCCCAGCCGGACCTTCCTGGGCGCCGAGCAAGAGCGCTGGCTCTTCGAGGGGCTTGGCGCGTCACGGAGTCGGTGGCAGGTGCTGGGGCAGCAGATCCCGGTCGCCTCCTTCGATAACCTCGCGGGCCCCGGGCAGGCCCTCTATATGGATGGGTGGGCGGGCTACCCCGCCAGCCAGCGGCGCCTGCTCCAGACGATCGCCGAGCGCGCCCCCAACCGCACGGTGGTCCTCACGGGCGATGTGCATGCGAACTTCGTCAACGAGCTGACGCGTATCCCTGATCGTCGGGAGAGCCCGGTGATCGCCGCCGAGTTCGTCGGGACGTCGATCAGTTCAGGCGGGGATGGGAGTGCGACTTGGCAGGGGGCGGCGGAGCTCGCGGGGGATAATCCGCAGGTGAAGTGGCACAGTGCGCGGCGTGGGTACGTGCTGCATGAGGTGACCCCGAGTGAATGGACCGCGACCTATCGCGAGGTACCGTTCGTCGAGAAGCCGGGGGCGCCGGTGACCACCGCCGGTCAGTGGCGTGTGGCGCACGGGAAGGCGGGGATCTCGAAGGTCTGATCCGCTACGTGCCGCGCGGCTTTGCTCGCCGCGTGGCCGGTGCCGTGAGTGGATCCTCGGGCCACGGATGCCGTGGATATCTCCCCCGCAGATCCTTCCGCACGTCGAAGTAGGTCGTCTTCCAGAACCCTGCGAGGTCCCTGGTCACCTGCACAGGGCGATGCGCGGGGGAGAGCAGGTGCAGGGTGAGTGGCACGCGCCCCTCCCCGATGCGCGGGGTCTCGGTCCACCCGAAGACCTCTTGCAGGCGTACGGCGAGCACCGGGGCGGCGGGATCGGTGTAATCGATCGGGATCCGCGACCCGCTCGGCACCTCTACATGCGTGGGTGCGAGGAGGTCGAGTCGCGCTCGCGCGGCCCATGGGAGCCCTTCGACGAGCGCCGAGGTGATATCCAGGCGTGAGAGGTCGTTCAGCCGGGTCATGCCGTGGAGCATCGGGGCAAGCCAGGTTTCCACCGTCTCGAGCAACGCGCCGTCACTGACATCAGGATAGGTCGTGGGGTCGATCGCATGCGCGAAGGCGAGCCGCGCGCGCAGACGGGTGGCGTGCTCGCTCCAGGGGAGCAG